>JAUVET010000040.1 GCA_030594665.1 Methanosarcinaceae archaeon | reverse complement strand
CTGTGCCCTGCACGCCCTTCGGGCGTAGCAGGCACTCAACTCCGTAGGAGGTGAGTGTCCTCTGTGGTTTTAAAAAGTAATCAGTACTAAGAGGTAAAAAATGACAAAAACCCCACCCAAACCAAACCCAACCCCCAAAACCATCATTGGCTCGATCTACGAAGAATCCCTAAAAGTTCACGAACTCCATCAGGGTGTACTCGAAATTGCGAGCAAAGTCCCTCTTAAGACGATCCATGACCTGAGTGTTGATTATACACCCGGTGTTGCAGAACCCTGCAGGGAGATTGCAAAGCATGAGGATGATGTGTATACCTATACCTCAAAAGGTAATCTTGTTGCAGTTGTTACCGATGGTTCGGCAGTGCTTGGTCTTGGAAACATCGGAGCACATGCCGCAATGCCTGTAATGGAAGGCAAAGCTATTATTTTCAAGACACTCGGGGGTGTGGATGCATTTCCGATCTGTATTGATACAAATGACACGGAAGAGATCATCAAGACTGTAAAGCACATAGCACCGACATTCGGTGGAATAAACCTTGAGGATATCAGCGCACCAAGATGCTTTGAGATCGAGGAACGGCTCAGGGCTGAGATACCGATCCCTGTGTTTCATGATGACCAGCACGGTACGGCAATTGTGACACTTGCGGGACTCATGAATTCCTTAAAGATCGTGGGGAAAGAACCTGGCGACATAAAAGTGGTGATCTCCGGTGCGGGTGCGGCAGGTATTGCCATTACTAAAAAACTAATTTATGCCGGTGTCAAAAGTGAAAGCGTGTTGCTGTGTGACAGCCGTGGCATAATCTATGAAGGGCGCGCAGAAGGCATGAACCCTGTGAAAGAGGATATCGCTAAGATCACGAACGCATCAAAAGTGAGTGGAACAATTGCCAATGCACTTGTCGGGGCAGATGTGTTTATCGGTGTTTCCATGGGTGGTATCGTGAGCAAGGAAATGGTTGCTTCGATGGCGAATGATCCGATAGTGTTCGCGATGGCAAATCCTGATCCTGAGATCATACCGGAAGATGCCATCGATGCAGGTGCGCGGATTGTGGCAACAGGGAGGTCGGATTATCCGAACCAGATCAACAACTGTCTCGGTTTCCCCGGGATTTTCAGGGGTGCACTGGACACCCGCGCACGTGACATAAATCAGGAGATGGAGATGGCGGCAGTGCATGCTCTTGCCGAAATAATTGAAGAGACACAACTCAGTGAAGATTACATTATCCCGAACCCTCTTGACAGTCGGGTGGTTCCTGCTGTTGCATCAGCGGTCGCAAAGGCAGCAATACACAGCGGTGTGGCAAGAGTAAAACCGCATCCTGATGAGGTTGCAAGGCATGCGCGGGATCTGGTGGAGAGGCAAAGCGCATGGACGTATGATGAGCTGTAGGGATCGGATTTGGTTATAAGTGAACAATCCGCCGCAGGCGGCGGATTCCAAAACCAATGACGCGAACGATATGGGCGTTTTCGCGGCAAATCAAATTTGTGAAAATGTACACACTGAATTAATCTAAATATTGCCGAACATTACCTATTTTCATAGTATATTTTATATGTTATATAGTTCAGATTTAACCAATCAGCATATACAATCCACCTGATATCAATGCTCCCAAAAATGTAGATACAAAGTTGACTCCGCTGTTTGTCAGCAAGCCCCTGTTCTGGAGTGTGGCGCCAAGTAAGCTATCGAGATTTGTGCCAAGGAATCCTCCGGTTGTGGTGATGAAAATTGCAAGTGGGATGTTATCGACAATCCCGAACAATGCTGCAAGTATACCGATTATCATGGGACCTATGATCGCTACAAGTTGCCCGATGAGTGTCACTCCCCCGTCTATGCCGGGTTCGACAACTTTAAATGTTGTGATCATACGCGGCTTTGTGCGTGAGGTAGTACCAATTTCGCTGGCTAATGTGTCGCCTGTTGCTGTTGCTACGGTACCCAGATATGCATAAGTGAGAAATGGGCCAAATTGTGGGTATATACCATGTGCAACTGCGAGCACAAGTGCTGATGTGCTGTTACTGAATACGTTATCATAATTGCGGATACCACCTTTTGATTGTGCAAGTCCGATGGATTTTTTGAACCGGTATTTATATTTCGTGGATGCTCCTCCCAGGATGAAAAAGGTGAGCAGGAGAAATAGCCATAAAACGTTTGTAAATACGATTATCAGAACACATATAAGCGTTGCACTGAGAACTGCCGAAACGTCGGCTATCTTTGCCTTGTATGCCAGATATCCCAACACGAGTGAAAAAACAAGGGCGATCGCCATCTGGGAAGGCGGCACGGAGTATCCGAAAGTCGAGAAAAGCCACATAGTCATCCCCGCTCCCAGCGGGACTGTTAAATTATCATTGACCTTTGATGGAATCGATTCGATCAAGGCGCCTGTTGCTGCTCCTATGGCAGCGATAAAGAATACAAAATTGTAGGAAACATCGATTTCCTGGCAGTAAACGACCCACGAACCTGCTAAAAATGCTGTGATCATCCCCACACCAAGCATTGCAGTGCTGGATTTCACTGAATAAAGTTTGTGTATCTCACCCTGGTATATTTTTTCCGGATACTCTTCAGCTGTGAGAGCGTAGTACTTTAGTTGTCTTTTGTGACGCATAATGGTTGCAGCACTGTCTCCGAATGTCGCGATCGCCACTGCTCCGGTGAGTATGTATAATGGATATGAGAAAGATGTATGTTCAAATATTGCATTGATAAGCAGGAGTATGAATACAGATAACGAGAGATTATGTGCACTTATTATCCCACGGTTTTTGGTAATGCGGTTATTATGGATCGTTTTATTAGCTATCAGGTCATAGAGCATCGAATTTTCAGGTAGGTACCTGATAATTATGTGTACTAAAAATGCGATAACAACAAGTATATTTGTATCAATGAATGGGAATAACAATATCAGGAAACCTAATCCTGCATGTATGATCTGCCTGCGATATTCGTGATCTATGTTTTTGAAATATGCTGCAATTTGATTCATGGTGGGTATTCGCGTTTGGTTTTGATGATAAGATGTTAGTATATCACGGTGGTACTGTTCCATTTTCCAGTGATTTTTAAGACGCAGATTTACGCAGATTTAAGGTTGCATCTGCGTTAATCAGCGTAAATCTGCGTCTAAATATAATTGTTTAAATCACTGGATTTTGGTATTGTGCCTATCACGGTATAGAGATTGTATTTACTTCTTAATAAAACTATATAGTTATGATCGGTATTCGATTTTGACCTCATTTTTTGTAAGGTTGCCAAGTTTTTCAATAAATTCATTCTCATTTTCTTTTATGACTTCAAGAGTGAATTCAACTTCGTCTGAGTATTCCTCTGAGATTATGCTTCCATAACTTTGTATGAGATTTTTTATTTTCTGCGTTTGTGGATACTCAAAATGTATCGTGATGTTGACGGTTTCATGAACTTCAATAACCCCTGCATCTTCAATGGCTGCGACAGCGGTTTCCCGGTATGCCCTGGCAAGTCCCCCGAATCCCAGTTTTGTGCCGCCAAAATAGCGGGTAATTACTACGACGGCGTTATGTATGTCTTTTAGTTCAAGTACTTTGAATATGGGTTTACCGGAACTTCCTGCTGGTTCCCCGTCATCGTTATATTTCATTGCAAGGTCGTTGCCGCTTTTGATGAGGTATGCTGAAACATTGTGATTCGCATCGCTGTATTGCTTTTTAATTTGTTTTATGAAATCTTTTGCCTCATCCTCATTTTTAACAGGGCGGGCGTGTCCTGTGAAAACTGAGTTCTTGAACTCTTTTTTGGCTTTACCTGGGGCTTTGAGTGTTTTGTGTGTGGTCAATTGTGAGTTCCCCGGTTGTGATTTTTGGTTTGATGCCATTTGGAAATCATCATTTACTGGTGCTCTGTGATCCAAGACATTTATCAAGGTCTGTGGGTGTGAAAAGCAAAAAGTTGTTCTGTTTTGCAAACTCCAATGCATCTTTTGTGAAACCGGATTTTGAAACTACTGCAAAATGTTCCTTTCTTTTATCGGTGTTCCAATCAACAAAATGAGATTTATCTTCCAGATCCTTTAGTACTTTAATGTCAGTTTTCCGGTTTTGCCATTTGCATTCGCAAAAGAGTATCTCATTTGTGTTCTCATTCAAAGCAACAATATCAATTTCCTTGTCCTTATGCCACCATTTTCCAATCCGGGTATATTGAAATACTCCAATATGTGGAAAAAGTTCCATCATAAAGCGCTCAAATTTTACTCCAACGTAAGCCGGAAAATCTCTTTTGATAAATTCTGTTACAATAGTGGTATTCCCTCTTTCAAGTTCAGAGAGGTTGGTATATGCGAACCTGAACCAAAAATCAAAAAAATTGTCTACTATTGAATAGCGGGCACCCGTAGCTCTCAAACGTTTCTTGAAATTTTCGGTGATGGGCAACGTTTTTTCTACAATCCCGACTTTTTCCAGAACGGACAGGTATTTTGACAGGAGACTTTTATCCAGATTTGTCTTGTTGTAGATCTCATTAAATGTTGTCAATCCACCGGCCACACCTGATAGTATCGACATATAATTTGAAATATCGCGGAACTCTTCCCGCAGGAGGAGCTCTACTTCTTCGTAGAGGAACTCGCCTTTTGAAAGTATTTTTTGTTCAATGTTATCCCATGCAGTTTTATTTTTGTCAAATTTAAGCAGATATCCGGGTATGGTGTCTATCACTGAATAAAGGGTCAGTATGTCTTCAAAGGTGTAATCTGGAAAAAACTCTTTGAGATGGACAACATCGAGTTTACCCACCATCCACTGTCCTGTACACCTACCATATAACGGGCTTTTGTAGTCCATTGTATATTTTTCCATCATGCTGATGGATGATCCACAAAGGATTAGCATTATCTTACTGTCTTTGAGCTGATTGTCCCATTTGTCCTGCAATATGGACCGGATTTCCGGAAATTTGTTGACTATAAATGGGAATTCATCAATGATTATTACGCTTCGATCATCTCCTTTTCGGGCAATGTATTCAAAAAGTTCATCCCAGTTTGCAAGAGGTGAGCGAGCTATGGACATATCGTTGAATGATTCTGCTAAAAACAGGTTAAACCTATGCAGCGTGTCATTTTTGGATTCTGCCCTTCCAAGGAAATAGAATGATCGTGTATTCTTTGAGAACTCGTTGAGTAGTTCGGTTTTTCCAATCCTTCTGCGCCCGTAGATGAGTATAAGTTCAGATGCATCGGATGTGTATTTTCTTTTCAGAAATTCAAGTTCTTGTTTTCGGTTGATGAATTGCATCATAAGTATATACTCGTAATGCAACTAATTTAAAGTTATCGCACTAATGTTGCGTCAACTTCCAGATGTCGATTATGGGGGCATTGATCATATGGCTTTATTTTCTAAACTCTAAACGACCCATCGGTTTCGACACAGCGTCGTTAGCGCATAGATCAGAACACTCACAGGCAAATTGTGCGTATGTGCTGGTAGCAGTAGCCGATGTTGAAGAGAGAAACATAGCAATTGACCGAAACTGAAAAAACAAGTGTAACAGCCTCTGCCGTAGGAGGCACATTCCATTACTACCAAACCCACAAACCCAAACCCAAACCCAACCATGCAATTTTTATATCTGCAAAAACGATACCACTTGAAAACCGTTTTGTATTTCATGTTTATAATTGTAGGAACGTGCCGCGCTGCGCGCGTGTGGTCGTGCCGATTTTCGCATCTGTCTTGCCCCCTTCCGTTTAGCGACATTGTATGGTTGACACGACACTATGCAGATTGATATAAAGTAAAAAGATTCGGGACTATACAATCCACCATGTTTATCATAATACACTTAACTTAATGTTTCATATGTCACTTAGTGGTAAGCATATGATAAGTGAAACGAAAGTATCAAGTGGATATTCAACAATTATTCCGGCAAATATCAGAAAATCGCTTGGCATCAATCCAGGCGACATTTTAGAGTGGACTTTTAGTGACAATGAAATAACAGTAAAGCCGCGAAAGAAGATGCAGTTTGGTGATATCGTAGGTTTGATCGAAGAAGGCGGGGATGCATTGTCTGCAAAAAAGAGAATCCAGAGAGGTACATAAGTGAGATTGTTTTCTCTGATACAAAAACCAATACAACCGCCGCAGGCGGCATATTCCAAACATTATGGAATACATATATATCGGTCGGGTTATAGTCGAGAACATAATATTCATTATATATTAGATGACTGCTTTGCGCTCTTTGCGGTGTATGATTTTTGTCACCGCAAAGAGCGCAAAGGTCGCAAAGATTAAGTTTAATTTGTTTGGTTTTTAACTATAATACGAATTGGATAACATACACAAAATATACTACGAGAAAACACCCATATCGTTCGTGTCAGCAGTATAGCAATGCACCGCCTGCGGAGGTTGTATTGTTGTTAGCTTCACTTTCAGATCGTACACTCTCATTGATGTAGCTATCTTACCACAGCTATACAAATACGATATTTGATTTGATTTTCAATCATACTCCCCTGAAGTACTGTCCTTTCGTATAAACATCCCCCTGCCGCCCTCGTATCCTGCCAATCTTTCCCATGAGTGCATTCCTGTATGCTTTTGTAATCTCCCTGACCTCTCTTTTGGTGTTCAGTCTAAGGTCAAGCCGCAACACATCCGCACCTGTTTCTTCCAGTTGTTCAATATCATCGAGCATGTTGAGCACTTCAAAGTTGTAGATGAGTGTCCGTGTCCCCCATCGTTTGACAGGAAACCTGCGCTCTTTTTTGTCAACAAGGAGCACATTACTATCGCTATTGCTGTCGCTATTGCCATTACTACCCGTTTCGATAAGGTTTTTGTCAACAAGCGGTTTTAAGAGATCGTTCTCTGTCACAAGCAGAAGTTCACGACCATGTGCAACGATTTCGACCTGCTGTTCCTCCTTTGATTCTTCCTGATCCTCACAAATGTGCCATATCTCATCAAGGTTCAATTCACTTGAAAGCGTCACCCTGTGCGCTCCTGCATCAAAGAATACGGAAGCTGTGAGCGCATTGAAGGTGTTGAGCTCTTTTTGGGCGACAAAGGGGATTTTGCATATCTTTGCAACCTGCACCGCACCGAGATTTGAGCATGACACACCGAATCCGGCAGTTTTAACCTCTTCAATAAGTGGTGTGAGTGATGTTAGTTCGTTGTCGTGTGTGATCTGGGGCACTATGAATACGAACTCGACTCCATCTTCTTTTTTCGCGATCAGATCTCTCATTTTTTCTTCGTTCGTCTGGTCTTTCAATTTGCTGAACTCTTCTATTGGAACGTAGACAATATCAGCACCGGCATCTGCTGCATAGAACATGGGATTGGTATCACTGACCTCAACGCTCAAAAGCGGGGTTTTCATATCGTCAATTTCGAGGCTCTCTGCAGTTGCGCCAGTTTTATTTTGTCCCTCTTCTTTTTCTTCCTCTTTTTTTTGACCGCTGCACAGGTTGTTGAGGTCTGCAATATTCGGGTCCTTACGTTCTCGCTTATATTCCCGAATGGTCTTTTGCAGCAACAGGTCTGCAGCTTCACGCCTTGCATTTGTGAGAACACCTATCGGGATGAAAATATCCTCATCTGCCACAACATCTACAGATCTGGCAGCATAGGGTGTATCACCAAGTTTTTCAATTATCGTTTTTATTTTTTCGTCGGTGGTTGGCGCTTTCATGGCTTGCTGGACAATGTAATCATCTTCAAACACCACACCCTCTGCTTCATCTTCCAACCCTGCCCCTGCTCCTGCCTCCACTTCTACTCCTGTCGCTCTTTCGATTTCGATCTTGAGTTTCTCATCTTTTCTTGCTGTGACTTTAATGCTCACAGGGGTTCTTTTCAGGTCTGTTTCCCGCAACCTGTTCAATAGATGGCGGTCTGTTGTGAGATACACTTCATCACCGATATTTACGGTCTTACCGGTCTTTGAACTGATCTCCAGTGCCACAGTCTCGCCGGCTTTTGCACTGTCTATTCGCTCTTCATCACGTTTTATGACGTTGACTGCCGAGCCGAGCATACGTGTTCGGGTCTGTATCCCTACACCGTCTTTTGTATGTATATCCTCGCGCAGTTTTACTGCGAGGCTCGTGGTGTACCTGAAATGAGAAATGTCTGCGACTTTACCAAGGAACACGCCGTAGTTTGAGCTGTATTTCGGATGTGTGACATCCCTCTCTCCGAGTATGAACCCTTTTGTGAATCCACGATAGAACAGTTTTGCAAGTTCTTTCTCATCTGTTTTGATATCATCTTTGTCAAGAACTCCGCCGTTCTTTAGTCTCTCGACTGCTGCTTTGTAGGCGCTTGCGCTTTTTGTAACGTACTCGTCTCTTTTCATCCTGCCTTCGATTTTGAGGCTTACAACACCTGTGTCCACAATTTCGTCAATCCCTGACAGTGTGCAGAGTTCGGCACAACTTATCGGATATTCACCTATCCCGAGCATTGTGCTGTTGACATCGCGTCCATTGACCATGAACCTGTAACGCAGCCTGCAAGGCTGGGCACACGCTCCACGGTTTGCGCTCCTGCCACTGATGAAACTGCTGAATAGACATCGCCCTGAGTATGAGTAACAAAGCGCACCGTGTACGAATACTTCTGCTTCAATGTTGGTCTTGGTGTTGTCGATTATGTCTTTCAGTTCTCTGGTGTCCAGTTCCCTTGAGAGTATGACCCGATCCGCCCCGATGTCTTCGACAAATTTGACTCCGGCCGTGTTGTGTATTGTCATCTGGGTGCTTGCATGGAGTTTCAGGTCAGGGTATATTTCCCTGATGATCCGTAAAAGCCCGGGGTCTTCCATTATTATTGCATCGATCCCGAAGGAGTAGGCGCTGTCGATTATGTCAAGGGCGTCCTGTATCTCGTTCTGTTTGATGGGTATGTTGAGTGCCAGAAAGACTTTTGTGTCGTGCGAGTGGGCCAGGTCGATGGCGTCTTCAAGTTCATCGAGTTCGAAGTTCGTTGCTCCCCACCTTGCATTGAAGTCACGGATGCCGAGGTAGATGGCATCTGCGCCGCCCTTCAGGGCGGCGAGTAGGGATTCGCGGTCGCCGGCGGGGGCGAGGATCTCCGGGGATGTTGTATGTTCTATATTTGATGTCATGGGTGTTGTTTGGATGTTTGTTTTTGTTGTTTATACCAGCCTTATGTGATTTATGCTTTGGTTTGAAAAAAAGTAAGTGCGGAAAGTTTATATAATCAAAAATTTAAGTAACAGTATAAAACGTTAATAATAAAATTGTAAAGACCGTTGTGTTTAACTCAACCTGAATAATTCCAAAATTGAAGTGAAAAGAGAGACTAAAAGAAATGAATATACTCCAATACGAATCAAAAATATGGGCAACTGCTGACTTGTTACGCGGCAGTGGTATTAAAGAATCCGAATGGCCATCATATATGATGCCATTTTTTGC
>JAUVET010000200.1 GCA_030594665.1 Methanosarcinaceae archaeon | reverse complement strand
AATCAGCGTTAATCTGCGTCTTAAAAATAACTAGAAAATGGAACAGTGCCGATTTGTGGTGCAAAGTGTTTGATGTTTGATAAACATCAAATCGGTGTTAATCCGTGAAATCCGTGTCTGAAAAATAACTGGATCATGATGCAGTGTCATGCGTATACTGTATGAAATATTTATGGCCGCTTGCATTGCAAAAAGTATTGTTAACAACATAAAATAAATATTCGATGCTCTTTATATAGTTGAGCATCATTCAGAAATCTCTACTGTTGTAAAATAATCCCAAAATGTTTATCAGAAGTTCTTACACCAATCGAATCGTCTCAAGGTTTGTAAGTGCGCGTGTCTCGATCTTGTATTTCTTGTAGATCGAACTTGCAAGATCAATACATGATCGCTCCTCACCATGTTCCGTGAACACACGTTCCGGATGCGGATGCATCTTCCTGATGTACTCCATCAGTTGCCTTCTGTCCGAATGGCCCGAGAAACCATCAACCACTTCAACATTCATGTTCATGCTGATCATCTCATTACCACCGCCATTCCTTGAAGAAACGGGAATCTCTTTCCAGCCTTTCTGAATACGGCGACCCATTGTCCCATCCGCCTGATAACCAACAAAAATAAGAGTGTTTTTCTCATCCGGTGCAAAAGCCTTGAAATATTCGATCACAGGTCCGGCATTCATCATACCAGAAGTTGCAAGGATAACGCATGGGTGCGGTTCATCAATGATCTTCTTGCGCAATTCATTTGAATCGACCGGCTTAAAACAATCTGCAAGGAAAGGATTCTGACCTTTTTGGAATATTAGTTTTCGGAGGTCATTGTTCAGGTATTCGGGATATGTCGCATGGATAGCAGTCGCTTCCCATATCATCCCATCTAAATAAACAGGTATGTTGTCAATGATACCTTTTCGGATGGCATCCTCAAGTACGATCATTACTTCCTGACTCCTACCAACAGCAAATGCAGGAATAACTACAACACCCTTGTTCTCAAGGGTTCTTTTAACTATCTTCTGCAAGTGTTTTTCAGCCTCTTTCAAGGACGGCTGAATGGCATTGGATTTACCGTATGTGGATTCCATAATAACACTCTCAACACGCGGGAACTTGTTCACCGCCCTGTCGAAAAGCCTTGTCGCCCCATACTTGAAATCACCGGTGATAACAACATTGTGCAATCCATCACCAATGTGAAAATGTGATATCGCAGAACCCAGGATATGACCTGCATTGTGGAACGTAAGTTTGATATCCGGTGCAATATCAGTGACCTCTTCATAATCCAGTGTGATCGTATGTTTGAGCGCTTCACGGACATTTGCCGATTCATATGGGATCTTCTTACCATCCTTTGCTGCAACATCAATGAAATCAAGCTGTAAAAGTGTCATCAGATCCCGCGTAGGGTGGGTACAGTACACAGGACCGTCATATCCATATTTGTACAACAACGGCACAAGTCCCTGATGGTCAAGGTGTGCATGCGTTAGCACGATCGCATCGATCTGGTTAAGAGGATATGCCTCAGGAACATAGAGATAAGGTGTCATATTCTCATCAGACCCGACATTTACACCGCAATCAACCATAATCCTGGATTCCGGTGTTGATAGGATGAAACAACTTCTTCCAACTTCCTTACAGCCGCCAAGTGCTGTTAGCCTTACCCACTTGTCTTTTGACATACATTCGCGATGGATCTTTCGTCCGACAACCTTCAGGATCTCCTTTCGCTCTTTGTGATTGGTTCTCATGAACTTACGTATGTTCTCGACGGTCCGTGATTTGATCGGAGGTGTGCGTGACACCTTTGGTGTCCAGCCGATCTTTTTAGTGATCTCTCTTAAGGTATCACCATGCTTACCGATAACAAGCCCGGGTTTTTCGGCTTCAATTACAACCTCGCCAACATCAGGATAAAAGTAGTGATTGGAAATTACAGCCTCTTTCGGAACCGTTGAATTGATCTTTTCAATTGACTCCTCCGGAGGTAAAAGGACTTTAGGATCCGGACGTACAACTATACGCGTCCTGAGACTCTTTGCCAGAGTCCTTACAATATTACCATTATCTGCAAATTTGCGTGGTTCCTCTGTGTACACCACAAGTTGAGGACCTTCAAATTCAACATTTGAAATGGTTGTGCCGGCTGGCAGTTTATCCTCAATTTTTGTTTTTAATTCTGCTAATAGGTCTTCTATTGCCATTAATACAGCCTTCCTATATGGAAAATAAAAATTCTTAAAATTTGACGCACCGCAACCAAAAAAAAGGTGCGATGCAAAATATGAGATCTTATAAATTATTAATTAAAATATAGATCAATGTTGTTTTTAAAACTTATAATAAAATCAATTGAGTGTATCACGAATTTTTTTAACGTCTTCAATATCCATTTGCTTATATTCGTCCTTTGTGATAACAACGACGTTGATATCCTCACCTGATGCCGAATCTCGCTTCATGGCATTATGGAGTGCACGTATTGCGAGATCTACACCCTCTTCAGTACTCATCCCCTCATGATAACGATCTTCAAGTACACCGTATGCCATTGGGGAACCTGACCCTGTTGACACTGCTCTTGTTTCTTCGATGTTTCCACCAAGTGCATCAAGAGAATATATAGAAGGACCTTTTTTGTCCACACCACCAACCAAAAGTTGCACCATTAAAGGATAATACCTCTGGCCACTTAAAAGGTTAGAAAGAAGTGTTGTAATACCTTTGATAGTCATAGTTTCTTTATGTCTCATCCTGTAAAGTTGTGATTCGACACTTATGATGCGCACTATCTGCTGTGCGTCGCCAACTGAACCTGCAGTTGTCATACCCACGCGTTCATCGATCTGATAGACTTTCTTTGCAGTCTTACTTGCAATAAAACTCCCCATTGTAGCTCGCTGTTCTGTTGCCAGTATGACAGCATCACTGCAAACTATCCCTACAGTAGTTGTACCTTTTAGATATTTATCATCAACCATCAGTATACCTCATAGTTAAAAAATGAGAAAATAATGTTAATAAAAATGTATTTTGCTATTGTAGCAATACAGATACTTGATTGTTAATTTTCTTATATAACTCTTTCCCAAAACGTTACCATATACCGTTTTGAATTATCAATGTTTGATCTGTACTTTGCCAGTATCCGAATCGATTTCCGTGCAAAATATTGCACAAATTTCTACAAATTACCTAACAAACCCCAACTTCATCCGCAAGAGCCTTGACACTATCAATACTTTCCTTACTCATTTTACGTGTTCGCATCCTTAAGATACACTCATCAAGACTGATCCGTTCTGTCCCGCGCATAATATTATCGCAGTGAGCAACAATCTTTTCCTCTATCGTCACTGGAATATAGTTCTCATTCGGGAGTCCCAGTTCTTTTGCCTCTGTCCTTGAAATACCTCCACCAATGTGACATTTTATGATCTGAACAATACTTGCATCAAGACCAAGGTATTCCGCCATCTTTGCACCTACAACCGCATGATCGATCGCATGTGTTCGGGAACGTCCTATATCATGAAGAACACTACCAATCCGCACAAGTTCAACGTCAACGTTAGCGTCAACATTAACGTCAACTCCCGATCCCGACAACTTTTCTGCTGTCCTGACCGATAAAGCGGATACTGCAAGGCAGTGCTCAATCACATTTTGAGCACATCCACAGTCATGCAAAATCCGGACAGCAGTCTCGTATGAGATCATGTGATAGAGAATTGTATAGCCCGGATCATGTAATGTTGATCACAGGAACATATTTCCTACTTTTCACTTAGACTCGCAATGCGTTTTTCCAGAGCCGCCGTAAAATCTTCATTATCCTGGAATATCAGGTCTTCACCACACAACGGACAAAGGAA
>JAUVET010000089.1 GCA_030594665.1 Methanosarcinaceae archaeon | reverse complement strand
GTTTAAAGAAGAAAAGATGATAACTATAGGGCCTATTGCTTGGATAGTCTGGTCAGGACTATCAATCTGGGTGTTATACACAATCTTTATGGGATAGAAAAGTTTCTAATAAGCAGAGATTTTTAAATCCCTTATTAATTGGTGCTGTTCTTGGAGTATTTTTCATCATTATTGATTTGATTTTCCTCAAACTTACTGGAATAAAGATACTTCACCCCCTTTCTTAACTGGAATAGGTCAATACATAGGTAAGTCCCTTTGCTATATTTAGCTCAATACATCGTACAGTGTTTCAGTTTTTCCAGACATCCTGCCTTGTTTTGATTTCCTCACTAATCTCATAACTAAAATTCTTTATTAGCATGGCAACATCCTGATCTTGTGCTCAATAATAGACCTCTACCTTTTGTCTTTTCAAGCAGATAGTAGCCCAAACATATTCGCCGGTGAATTCCGTGCCCACTTCAAACACCTCGTTTAATAAATTGATCCCTTCCAGTTATCATATCAAAAATACTCGGATCGATGAGTTGAAACTCTAAAAAATGGCACAAAATCAGTTTATACAATCCAGGTATCGCATCAACCATATAATATTGCAAGTGTCGCGTCAACTCTCTAATGTCGCTAGATGGAGAAGAAGAAGACATATGTAAAAACCGGTGCGATCGCACGCGCGCAGTGCGGCACGTTCCCACATTATAAACATGGAATACAAAACTGTTTCAAGTAGTATCCTATTTGCAGATATGAAAATTGGTATTTGATTAACTGGTTTCGATAACTCAATTTCCGAATCATTTGTTTTCAAAATATTTCTCTGGAATGTGAGTGATAAAAAATCGATGCACAGCCCGATTGCCAAACCCCGCGCATCAACCCGCCGCAGGCGGTGCATTCCAAACATTATGAAATGATATACATGAGAGTGTCGAAAAAGTGATGAAATTTGTACATTTCCAATAACATTAGTATGTAAAAACCCTATGCTGCGTTGTTCCACATTTATTTTGTAAGTTGGGGTGCCGCGAAAACGTCCATATCGTTCGCGCCAGTGGCGTGGGAATACGCCACCTTAATGCGATGTTAAATTTAATTTCAGGTTGATTTTAGACAGGATTAACAGGATGGACAGGATTTGGACTGCGGCAACTGATCATATCCTGTAAATTCAGTCAAAATGTGTTTTTTGATTGTTTTTGATGCCGAGTCAACAACACACCGCCTGCGGCGGATTAACCCGGCATCAAAACTACCTAAACAAATATGAAAATTGCATTGTTGGGTTTGGATTTGGGATTGTGGGTTTGGTAGTAGTGGAATACGCTGCCTGCAGCGTATTGAACCGGCATCAAAAATCGCTAAATAATACTATTTTTTCATGTAAAACAATCGTTTTTTGATGCAGAAATTATCACTCAAATGTACCCGGAATTTCCCCCAATCCCTTTTCTATCATTTCGACAAACTCAAACCCGATCCCAAGCGGCACCTCATCATCCCCATACTCACTGTGCTTGCGCGATCCCTTACATCCAAATGACAAAACAAGTCCCTTCTCTTGAGCAAGCGCCGTGCAGTCACCACACACAGATGCCGCGCCGAGTGTATCAACCACAGCGCGCGCACCGCTTGAATATGAATGTGCCTGTATGATGCGCATTGCTCGTTCAGGTTTCAGGTATAGAATAAGTACATCGAATGTCCCGTTATTCACAGAAAGCGGCTCGATACGTATCGACCGATACGTTTTCACAACTCTTGGAAGTGAGTTAGCTGCGCGCCGCGCCGTCTGTATGTCAGCATACCTGCCCGATTTGAAATAATACTCATGCGGCGCATCATCTGAAACACCAAGAACATACGCACCCACAGGACAGCCTTGCGCTGACACTGAGAAACTATCGCCATGCCGCGCTTTCTGGTTCAACTCACAATACAGCAGCTCGGATGGTTCGCCATCGGCGCACGGGTCAAAGGTCACGCATACCGGCTCGCCGGTATCCATCAGGCTTGAGATGTTTGGCAGTGTGTTCATTCGATCTTTGCCTTAACCGGGGTAAACTCTGCCCTGACCGTAGTAAATACAGGTCCACGGATGTCGATCTTTTTGTTATTGCTTGTAATGAAACGCTGGGCAAGCGGCTCAAGTTTGATATTTATCTCGGACGGCACCTTGACGATACGAACCCGTGTTTCCCATTCCGATTCACCGCTTGCGACCGCTTCTTCGATCTCACTCGCTGCTGCTGCAGCAAATGCGTCTATAAATCTTATACCTGTGCGTGCGGAATCGTTCTCGAATGCCTTGCGCCATTTCTTCTGGTTTGGCAAACCCAGTATGTCATTTTCATAAGCCAGCACTTCATTGAATGCAGCAGGGCCGCACAGTTTTGTATCTTCTTCCGGCTCGACAACTGCCACTTTTACAGATTTGCCGGCAATCTCACCTTCCCATACTTCAAATTCGCATGGACTCGGCTCGGAACTGTGCAATTCACATTGTTTCACGATCACCTCTGCAATTTCCTGTCCCACGGATGTCTCTGGTCTTTTATCGATAAACACCATCTTTGCGAGTTCATTATCCTTCATTTTCCATTCAGAGTACTGTGCCATTTGCGGATAAGTGAGTGCGCGAACATCGGTCACATCATGGAGTATCATGGCAAGCCGCTCAACTCCTAGTCCGAGGTTCATCACAGGATATGGTATATTGTACTGCGCCAGGGCAGTTGGTGAATAGATACCAAATGTTGCGACCTCGATCCAGCCGTCAGAGTATTTTGTGTTCGAGCCCACAAGTTTCGGATGGAATGCGAACACCTCTATCTGGGTGTCAGGCACATAGTATTTACTGCGTTTCTCATCAGGCCTGAACTGGAACTTCTCAAAACCGAACTGTGACAGCAATCCCTGTGCAACAGCTTTTCCATGGTCAACCGTAACATTTTCGTCCATGATCACACAGGACGCTGAATAATATGTCATAAGCCTTGCAGCATCTTCCTGCTGTTCTCTCCTGAAACACCGGTCAATTGAGAAAAATCGGAACGGCGGATTATTGCGCTCAAGTACTGACTCAAGCGAGATGAACCATCCTGATGTCATGTGGCTTCGCAGGGTTTTGTTTGACGCCTGCGCAACAAGTTCCTTAAACTCGGGGAATACATGGTCGATCATCTCAACGACTCGCGAATCGGACACGTCCAGTTGTCCCGCAATTTCAGGAACAAGGTCGTCGCCTTCGACTTCACCTTTCTTGTATGAATGCAGGACCTTACGGATAACATCAATACCCGCCTCGCCAATATCACCAAGTATCTCCTTAATAGAATCAATACGTTCATCCGATATTCCCACATTCGGGCGCGGCAATCCTGCCAGGTAGAAACACCTGTCAAGCACAGCAAGAGCCTCATGCCCGAACTGTTTGTGTACCTCTCGCTCGTCCACGATAAGAGGGTTCATCATTTCTTCAAATCCCATGCGCAGGTATGCTTCCCGCATCTTTGCGATCGTATCATACACAGGATGTGGTTTTCCAAAAGCAAGCGTTGTACGTGGGTATTGTTCATCCGGGGCTGATCTGTATATCAGGTCGGTTCCCCTGTTCCATGCAGCATCAAAGTCCTCTTTTGCTTCTTTTTTTATTTCTTCAGGATCAAATTTCATTTAAAAGCCCCATTGTTCTATTGTTTATAATTGTAATTGCAAGTAATTGTAATTTTAACAAGATAATCATAAAATCTGAGACTATTTATTATCTACCGGAATGGTTTAGAAAACCGCAAAGAACGCAAAGAACGCAAAGAAAAATAAGGACCCTCTGCGTTCTCTGCGCCCTCTGCGGTGAATTTTTTTCCCATGATCCATTTCGCCAGAATATATTAAAAAGTCTCTAAAATCTTAATGGTTGTATTATTTATTATATCACTTAAATCGTGATTCGAATTCTTTCATGCTTTGTTCAAGTTTCTGTTGCCGTGTCGCATTTGTCAGGTCGCCGCGTGTCCGTTCGATCAAAGACCTTGCAACATCGCTTTTTCGTCGAAGTCCGCGTGTGATCGCATCGGGATAATCGAACATCATCAATGTCGAATAGATATCATCCATGATGTCTAAAAACCGGTCTCCGTCCTGTGGTGTATCCTGCCTGATCAAGTCAAGTATGTGTCGCCGAAGTTCTCCGACAACATCCCCGAGACCATTGAGGTATGCTGCATGTGTCACACCCAGTTCATCAGGAGAAGGCAGCGTATCATCGCTATTGTTGTTGGATAACAGTATATGCACGATGACACATTCTACGAATTCCTGCTGGGCGTGTTCTACGAATCCGCTGTAATATATATCAGGATGGTCTGCAAGTTGGAGTTCGATCTCTTCAAGTGCCCTTCGTGCATCTTCAAGCAACTTCGCAGCTTTATCAATATCTTTTCTATGTGTGTGGCGTATGGCTGTCCCACAGGTGCGAACCACTTCACGCGATAGGCTCAACCCGGATTCACGTGCTTTGTCCTTTGCTTCAAAATCTTGCTGTATCTCTGCTACAATTTTATTTATCATGGCAAGTTTGTATCATTCACAATCTTTTATATTGATTGCTATCCTTATATGAACTTGTGATGCAATATGAGTCTTAAATATGTAATTGAATCAAGAAGATATGAAGACAATAATGGAAATAAAGTATATGACTCATGGACTTCGGTCGAGAAAGACATGGAAATTGAAGATGGATTTGTCATGTTCATACCGATCGATGGGGAACATGCGGGTTTAAAGCACTATATAACATTCCCTAACATACACATTGTGCGGGAATATCTTGAACCGGAGTGATACACCCCACAAACTCATATCTTACTCATCAACAGGTATTGTTTCAAGCTGGCTTGCAACATTCCAGATCAGTGTCCTTGTGTGAAGCGGAATATTCGGGTCATTGCTGATATCTTCAAGAATGGATATGCAGGATGATGTACGCAAAAATAGTGTTTCATCTTCATTGCGAAGTGTGACCAGAATCTCATTTGCAGAGCGTCGTATATTTCTTGGAACTGAGTTGTCGTTTGCGATGTGGTCTAAAACCTGTATGGATTGCTTGATAACTTCTTGAGGATTTACTGACATTTGAATCACCTTAGGATTAATTGAAAGTGAAATTATAAAACGAGTATTACTTAAGGCATCTTTAAGTAATTGTATGGTATAAAAAGACTTTCATTCATATAAGTATATCATTTAACTAAAAGATGATAATCATGAATTCTAATGACGAACAGGTAAGAAAGATATCAAAATTGCTTGAACTTGGCGGAACAATGCTTGCAGAACACTGCAACATCTGCGGTTCACCAATGTTCAGGTATCATGGTAATGTGATATGTCCGGTGTGTAACACAAAAGAAGAGGGTCAGCCAGCACAAGTTCCTGCAACTCCTTCAGTGGTATCAACACCGGAGCCAATACATGAACTATCACAATCGGCATCACAACCCGTTTCCCAGAGAACAAGTGCACCAAAGGATGTTGTGTTCGATGGCGCGGTGCTGCCACTTGAAGAACTCATATTAAAAAAGATAACGGACATTGCCAATTCGATGCAGGATGAAACAGATCCGCGCCGTATTTCTGAACAATTGGACATCATAGAACGCGGGCTCGGTGTTATTGAACAATTGAGGAACATTGCATAACAGTTTTTTGGCTCATCGCTGTTTTTTGTGATTATTTTTAACAGACGTTTAAACTGCATTTAATTGTCATCGATCATTGATAAGAAACAAACCGCAGAGCACGCGGAGGGCGCAGAGGGAAATTGCAAACCAGTCAACAACTCTGCGTCCTCTGCGAACTCTGCGGTGAATATTTGTACCATATCTCGGAAGAACTGGATTTTGGAACCGCGTTGTCTTTATTGGCAAACTGTTTTTTGGCGGATCATGCCTTATAGTCACTTCCCACAACTTCCCTTATGCGTTCTGCTGTTTTAGGTCCTATATTTTTAACATTTAGCAGTTCATCGTAGTCGGCTTTCATTACTGCTTCTACCGACCCGAAATGCTTGAGCAGGCTGCGTGCAGCCTTTGGTCCGATCTCCGAGATCGCTGATACAACATATTCCTGCTGTTCCGATAGAAAGCGTGATGATTTTTTACCGTGTGCCGTGACTTCCCGTTTTTCATCGATCTGTTCCCGTTTTGCGATCACTTTTAGAAGTGCTGCCGTATCTTCTGAATCGCGCGTGTTGAATATGGACACGCCAAAGTCAATTGCCAGCGAGGTGAGCGTTCCATGGATCGCATTCGGGTTAAGTTGTCTTGCTGTGAACAAACCTTCGCCTTCAATGATAAGCACAGGTTTGTCATAGGTGCGCGCAAGGTTTGA
>JAUVET010000097.1 GCA_030594665.1 Methanosarcinaceae archaeon | reverse complement strand
GGGGGCTGTGGGTAAGTCACGTGTACACCTGCTTTTTTTGGGAATGGTTTTTAGAAATATTTTTATGAGATTGCGTTTGTTATACTTTGGAGGGTGTGGTTATGAACTGTATTCGGGACATTGACGGAGGAAATGGAAAATCGGGAGGCAGAGTATTATTCACAGGCCTCGGTACTTAAGTGACTGCAAACGTAGATGCTTCACAATTTTAGTATGGTGGCGGCATGGCTGAAGCTTTTAAAAACAATGGAAAATGAATAAATGAGTATATTTAATAAATTATTTGGAAATAGTAATAAAAAAATGGATGGTGCTGGTTACCATTATAAAAAGGACAGGTATCATTGCGAAGAATATGGGTTTTCGGTATATTACCCAAATGGTTGGGTACTACAGACGCAAGGCTTACCGGATCTCCTTCGGTTTTATCATGTTCAGGTTATGTTTTATGATCCTCGATGTGCTGAGAACTGTGTTAATGTTGCTGCAGGCAGAATTTTTCGGGGGCGGTCTATCAAAGAACTCGAAGTTGTTCCAACAATGTATGCGCAAATATTTGGTGGAAGAATACTCTCTTTGAAACGTACAAAGGTGGATAATGTAGAAGCCATTAAAGTAACATATAAATTACAAAAACAAACACAAAAACAAGTTATTTTTGATAAGGGCAGTTATGGGTATATTTTTACATCTGGAGCGCCATCAAATAAATTCAAAGATTGTGAACCGATATTTAATGAATGCCTCCAATCCTTTAAATTTGAACATATAACTGATGATGCAGGAACTCATTATTTTTCTGGTGTCTCTTATCAGCAAAGAGAGCTATATAAAGATGCTGAGAAAGAATACTTAAAGGCTATTGAATTAAATCCTGACTATTATAAAGCGTATTGCAATCTTGGAGCAATATGTATGAAAACGCAACGAGGGGAAGAGGCAGAAAAATATTATAAAAAAGCACTTCAAATAAATCCTAAAGACCCAATAACCCTACTTAATATTGGTTCTATTTATTTTGCTGAAACCTCTGAGGATGAAGGTTTGAAGTATTTCTGCAAAGCGATTGTTGCTGACTCCGCCGTTGAACCGGTAGTTCATCAAAAGATACATATTTGGAGTTATTATCCAAATAAGGATATTCAAAAACTTAACAAACTAATTAATGAAGAATTGCGGAAAATTTATCTGAAGGATTGATGGAAGATGGGAACTATTCTGGATAGTATTGCCAATAATATAGGTGTTAAAAATAAGCAAAAACTGGCTGATGGAACATACTTAAACAATAAATATGGATGTTCAATAAGGTGCCCTAATGGATGGAGAATTATTAATAGCCAACTACCACCAGAAATGCTAGTTGAATTTAGTGATCCAATGGGTGGAGGTATTAATCTTATGGCTGGGCCAACTTACGTAACTCATGAGTCTATTGAAGATCTTGAAAATCTTGCAATACGTAATGTACACAGGTTCAGAGGCGCAATGGAATCTTTGAAACGTATAAAAGTGGATGATATCGAAGCTGTTGAAGCAATATATTCGGGGGCACTGGCCCTTAAAACCAAAAAAGTTGGTTTTGTTAAAGATGGCGATGAATTTATAATAACTTGTAGCACAACCCCTAATCTATTTGCTAAATATGAACCAACATTCGATGTATGTATCCAATCATTCAAATTTATGAAATAATATCAAGAACTTAATTATCAGAAAAAATGACGAGGAAGTTAAGATGCAGTAAAATCCCGCATAGGGATACCGAGGATGCCTTGCAATTTCATTGTGAGGTGGAACGGTTGGGGCTCTAAGTACTGCAGAAGGAGGAAATAAATGAAGAAGAAAAGGATAGTTTGCTTAATGACTATCGTAGTGATAGCATCGAGTATAATTTTTTCTGGTTGTGTTAAGGTAAATCAAGATGAACCAGAGGATGTTCTATTCTCTTTCGCGGAGTACCTGGATGAAGGAAGATACGAAAAGGCTTGGGATCTAGTGGTGCATTATGATACTTTAGAACCTTATTTTGTGGGTGATCCATCAGACATAGAAGAGATGTTTGGAGAGATGTTTGGAGAGAAAGGTGAAAAAATCGAAATACACGATCTAAAGGTCATTAATAAAGAAAAAATTGAAGATGATAAATATGTGATCACAATGTCAATGAAAACGACTTATGACGATGGGACGAAAGTGGAAACGGAAGTGGGGACTGGAAACTTCACCGTTGTGAAAATTGACGGAGAATGGAAAATCGCGGAAAAAGGGCCTGGATTTGAGTCGGTATTTACAATCGCAGGACTACTGGTGGTGGCATATCTTCTAAGAAGGCGGAAATGAAACAACAGGGATGCCCTCGAATTCATTGGGGGTGGAGCGGCTGGGGCTGCATAATATATGTGTTTTGTGCATCATCTATATATAAAATTATGAGCATGGGGCCTAACACAAAACTATTTTTTTGAAGGAATGTATTTATTGGTGTTTATGATTGCTATAACCACAGAGAAGATTGTTGAAATTCATGATTATATAATTGAAAAATTGGGGGGAGTAGGTGGCATTCTAAATTCAGGAACTATTGATTTCTTGGTATTTGAACTTGACAAGGGAGCCGATAATTTTGAAAAAGCGGCTATTGTTTTGAATGGAATAATAACAAGACACCCTTTTATGGATGGACATAAAAGAACTGCATTTCAAGTTGCCGATATTATTCTAAGAGACGAAGGTTATCATATACATACGGACAAAATTCGAATAGAAAAATTCTTGCTTAAAATTGCAAAATATGAGTGCGAGATTGACGATATCAATAAATGGTTAAAAAAAAGATGTATACGACTCAAAAAGAGTCGATAATTACAATTGAGCCAAACGTACCATTAATTCATGATTATGATGCATACTTTCTTCAAGATGCATGATTTCAGATTCGGTAAGTGCAGTAAAAATATACTCTTTTTCTTTTTTCATCGATTTTTCATTTGAAATTTCCATAGACTTACCTCCAAGAATTCATTAAACATTATTTGTATATATTATATCCTTTCACATTGTATATATTATGTATATCATGTATATATGTATCTATACAAACTTTTCTATATGTTCGTTTCATGCACCCTCCGTTGATGCCTCAGAATTCTATCCTGATTTTCTACACAGGATGTACTTTATACACAAAACCGAAATTCCAGCAACCCCTAAATAAGAGGATTGGATGAAGCAAGGCTTTTTCGTTAGAAAACTTAAAAAAATTCATAGGTGGTACGATATGATTTTTTTGACGTTTTTGACCTTGCTTCTAGTGCCTATATGCATGTTCATACTAATATATATTATGGCCATTAATTTTGTATTTTGTGTCCATATCCAACATAATGTACAAAATAAGAAAATCATCAATGACACGCAATTTAACTCGCACCATATATTTATAAAATATATACTATGAAAAACATGTAAGCGTCTCGATACAATTAAATGTAATGGACATATCGATGATATATCATTCAAATTCAAATTCAATTTCTGAGACTCTACCATGGACAAATATGAAAAAGTTATCGAACTGGCAAAACGGCGCGGCTTTTTATGGAACTCATTTGAACTCTACGGGGGTGCCGCAGGGTTTTATGATTACGGACCACTTGGCAGCACTTTTAAGCGCAGGATCGAGCAAATATGGCGTGAGTTGTACGTGATCCATGAAGGATACATGGAGATCGAGACCCCGACTATCGGAATAGAAGACGTTTTTGTAGCATCCGGTCATGTCGGTGGCTTTTCTGATCCGCTATGCGAATGCAAAAAATGCGCAGAAGCATTCAGGGCAGACCATCTCGTAGATAATATAGTAGAGATCGCGGATGCACTAAGCAACACCGAACTGGACACACTCATCAATGACAATGACATCAAATGCCCGGAATGCGGCGGTGACCTTGGTGATGCATACGAATTCAACCTGATGTTCGAAACCGCCATCGGACCCGGAGGAGGACGCCAGGGTTACATGCGTCCCGAAACCGCACAGGGCATGTTCGTCAATTTCCAGAGACTCCTGAAGTTCTACCGCGACAAACTCCCATTCGGAACAACCCAGATAGGCAAAGCCTACCGCAACGAGATCTCCCCTCGCCAGGGTGTGATCAGATTGCGGGAATTTACACAGGCAGAAGCAGAGATCTTCATTGACCCGCGTGATAAGACACACCCGGATATCGAGAGGTTCGCAGACACACTCCTTAACCTATACTCCCGGAAGGGACAGGTACACGGCAGTGTTGAGCAAATGACAATTCGCGATGCACTTAAACAGGGGATCATTGCCCATGAATTCCTTGCATACCATATCGCACTTACCAACCATTTCCTTCAGCGTGTCGGCATATCCTCCGGACACCTGAGATTCAGGCAGCATATGAAAGACGAGATGGCACACTATGCCATTGACTGCTGGGATGCGGAAATTGAGACTGACAGGTTCGGATGGATCGAAGTTGTGGGTATTGCAGACAGGACAGACTATGACCTGAATGCGCATGCAAAGACCAGCAAGACCGAACTTTCCGTGTACATCGAATATGATGAACCTAAAATGATCACCAACTTTGTTGTGAAACCGAATATGGGAAAACTCGGACCTGCCTTCAAAGGAAAAGCAAAGGCAATCGCGGATGCGCTCAAAACCATGACACAGGAAGAACTTGAGCAGAACGAGATCAGGGTTATTGTGGATGGGGAAGAGTTTGTTGTTCCATCGGATCTTGTCGAATTTGCAGAGGAAACAGTAAAAGTCAGTGGCGAAAATATTGTACCCCACGTAATAGAACCCTCTTTTGGTATTGACCGGATATTTTACTGCACAATGGAACATGCTTTCAATGAAGAAATGGTCGCAACACAGGAAAGAAAAGGCGGAAAAGACGACAAAGAACCTGAACAGGAACCCAGAATTGTGTTCAAGCTCAAAAGTGAGGTCGCACCAATCCAGGTCGCAGTTTTGCCACTTATGACAAAGAGCGAATTGATCGCTCCTGCAAAGGAGATCGTTACACTGATCCGCGATAGGGGACTTTTGGTATCTTATGACGATTCCGGCACGATCGGCAGAAGATACAGGCGCAACGACGAGATTGGCACACCATACTCCATAACGATCGATTACGAATCACTTGATGATAGATCTGTGACAATCCGTGATCGTGATTCCATGGGACAGGTACGCACACCCATAAAAAACATAGAGGAAGTAATATACAGCCTTGTTTATGAAGAAAAAGAGTTTAAGACTGCGGGCACGCCTGTTCAGTAGATATATAGGCTGAATACTTTCACCCCGCATGGCACAACTTTAAAAGGTACAAGGTCGTATTTGTGTGTACGTGTAAATTATGAGATTTTTTGTAATCTTCCGGAATGGTTCGAAAACCTACAGAGAACGCAAAGAAAAATAAGAACCCTCTGCGTTCTCGCGACCTGCACGCCTTGCGGGCGTAGCAGGCACTCAACTCCGCAGGAGGTGAGTGTCCTCTGCGGTGATTTTTTCACCATGATTCATTTCATCCGGAATATATTAAAAAATCTCTGAATTATACCACTACAAAATAATATACGATACACCATGACGACCTACATCAAACACCCATTGATAAGACCGGATACTGTCGAGCAGAGGCTCTACCAATTGAACCTCACCGGAACCGCACTTTCCGCATCCAGTCTTGTGGTCCTCCCGACCGGACTTGGTAAGACCATAATCGCTCTTTTAGTTGTCGCATCAAGACTTGAGAAGATCGGGGGCAAAGTCCTGATACTATCCCCTACAAAACCACTTGTCGAACAGCATGCATCTTTTTTTAAAAAAGCCCTCTTGCTTCCTGAGGACGAGATACTTACATTTACGGGCAGCTTGCTCCCTGCAAAGCGTGAAGAGATGTGGAAAACAGGCAAGGTTATCGTGTCCACACCACAGGTTATCGAGAACGACCTGCTTACAAAAAGGATCAACTTGCATGACGTGTCGCACATCACTTTTGACGAAGCGCACAGGGCGGTCGGGAATTATGCATACACCTACATTGCTGAGAAATATTTTGAACAGGCAGACAATCCACT
>JAUVET010000202.1 GCA_030594665.1 Methanosarcinaceae archaeon | reverse complement strand
GTTTTTTTGATCAACGCATCCGCTTAGTATCAATACAATACCTATCAAGATTGTTAAAATAACATAATTTTTCATAAATTCACCAATGGGTAATTCACTTTCACCACTAAATATTTTTTCATTGATTTAAAGGTTTTGCGTAATTTTTGCATAATCGAGCATTTGGCATGCATGTGCTGACGTATTATACAACAAGGCACTGTTCCATAATCCAGTTATAACCCATGCATTAACGACCCTCTTTAGCATCTATAAGTATAAAGTTCCAACGGGATCAGGGAACAAAGGCGTGTAACCAGAGCACTGCGTAAAACCAGACCGGATTTTTGTGCCAATCTTCAACATTATCCTGTTCATCCGGTCAAAAATCGCAATTTGTCCATTTTTGTATAGTCCCAAAACCGAGGAAAGCTTTATCATGTGGTAGCAATATTGTTATTAATTGTAGCATAATGTATTACATTAATAAATATTCGTGTTACATATGGAAGTGACCTTATATGACAAAATTGTATGACAGGGAAAATTTGATGCATGATATGGAGCCTGCAATAAACGCAGCGGTAGACAAGATATATCAAGATGATTGGAAGGTATGGGATGCCCTCAATTGGGCAGTGGACAATTTTCATAGCCAGCATAACCTGCTAGATAGAAGTTACCATTCTATGACGGCTTTGAATATTATGTACCATAAACTCAAACCACATGAACAAAAGCTTCTGGCTATGCGAATACCGAATGGCGAAACTTATGACTAAAACGTCAATTGTGGGGGATTCCCCACGCCATTCACATAGCCTATGTATTTTATGCATTTGATCAAACACAACTAAAAATATAGTATTTATTCAGCGATTTTTTACGCCGAGGCAATACGCCGCAGGCGGTGCATTCCCAAACCACTGACGCGAACGATATGGACGTTTTCGCGCCATTTCAATTTATAAAATAAATGTGGGATAGCGTAGCATAGCGTTTTTACACATCAATGTTTCGAGAAAAATCTCCCTCCGGTCGATTTAACTCGAACTATATAATTCTATGAATTATATACAATTAAAAATGTTCAGGGTTGTCCGACCGATAAATATATTTTTCATAATGTTTAGAACACGCCGCCTGCGGTGGTTGTATTGGTTTTTAGTATCAGATAGAACAATTTCATTTACGCAACTAACAAATACAAAACATATATATTGCAGTAATACTTCGGTAGTGTAAATACAACTCACAGTAATATTCCAACTCACAAAACCATATAACAACCATACACATATAGACACACAACAACAATAAAAGAAAAAAGAGGACTACAAATGATAGGCGGATTCATTGACGAACAGATATGCCGTTACTCCAGGCATATAACACTGCAAGAAGTTGGCGGAAAAGGACAGGAAAGACTATTGTCCTCCAAAGTGCTTTGTATAGGCGCAGGCGGACTTGGTTCCCCGATTATCCAATACCTTGCAGCAGCAGGTATCGGTACGATCGGTATCGCGGACGATGATGTGGTAGACCTTAGCAACCTACAAAGACAGGTGATACACGGTGGCAATGTGGATATGCCAAAAGTCGAATCCGCAGCACAGTTCGTTAACAAACTGAATCCTGATGTAGATGTTAAAACATATTATGAGCGCATAACCCCGAAAAACATACTCGATATTATCAAGGACTATGATATCGTGGTTGATTGTTCCGATAATTTCGCAACAAGGTACCTTGTCAACGATGCCTGTGTGCTTACAGGAAAAACCCTCTCGCACGGTAGTATATTCCGATTTGAGGGACAGGTCACAACCATCCTCCCAAATAAGGGACCCTGTTACCGATGCCTGTTTGAACATGCACCCCCTGCCGGAATGGTTCCAAACTGCCAGGAAACAGGAGTAATAGGAGTGCTTCCGGGAATCATTGGATTAATTCAGGCAACCGAAGTTGTCAAGTACCTGCTGGGTTTGGGAGAATTGCTGACCGGGCGCATGATATACTACGATGCCACACAGATGACCTTTGATGAGATAAAGATAAAGAAAAACCCGACATGCCCCGTTTGCGGCGAAAATCCAAAAATTGCAACGATCGAAGCTGAAAATTATCAGGGATCCTGCGCGTTATAATGTGTGCCAGCACCCCTAAAAGCGTCTAACCCAAAGGTTTATCAATAATTGTGCAATATGAATGTTGCACTGACTATGAAGGGCTCGTGGTCTAGCCGGTTATGACGTCGCCTTGACATGGCGGAGGTCCTGAGTTCGAATCTCAGCGGGCCCATTGATGAAAATATTAATATGAGTTAATGTGAGGTATTGCGCGAAGCGGGATACCTAGGACCGCGCTCCAGAAGCGTAATCTGGGTTTGCGAATGTCAGCGAGTCCATCATCATTCGACACATTTAAATCAAAAAGCGACAATCTACGTGCGAATTAACATAACAAAAAGCCCAGGTAGCTCAGTTTGGGAGAGCGCTGCCCTGAAGAGGCAGTTGTCCCCGGTTCAAGTCCGGGTCTGGGCACGTAACATCATTAAACATCAACTATCAGTTGCACATCAGTAGTGTAGTGGTTATCACCGGGCGTTGCCAACGCTCGAACCCGGGTTCGAATCCCGGCTGATGTATTTTTCTATTATTAATTGCATCACTTAAATGGGGTATGCACATAATCAAAAATAATAGATCATGTATTGGAGAACGTTCCTTATTCCTAGCAGCAAGCATCGTGATCATTATTGCAGGAATGCATGCCGCTGAATCCATTTTGGTACCGTTTCTCTTATCTGTATTTCTGGCAGTCATCTGTTCATCACCACTATTCTGGTTGCAGAAAAAAGGTGTACCAATGCCGATCGCAATGTTATTCGTAATAGTCACAGTCATGGCAATTGGTCTGATCCTTATCGCATTTGTAGGTTCGACATTAGAAGACCTTTTAACTGCAATACCTTTATATCAGGCTAACCTTGATCAAGAAATAGCAGCCATGATCGTATGGTTAGAAGGTATTGGTATTGACATACCGGATAATGCATTGCACGGGATCGTAGACCAGGAAAAAATAATGCAACTGGTCACCGGTATCCTCACAGGACTTGGCGGACTGTTCACAAGTGCATTACTGGTCTTACTCATGGTTTTTTTTATGTTACTTGAAGCATCAAGTATCCCCACAAAGTTACGTGCCGCACTTGGTAATGCAGACACTACAATTATGCAGTTAAGTAAAATTACCGATTCGATCAAACGCTATCTCGCAATCAAAACAGTGACGAGCCTTGCAACCGGGATCAGTGTTGCGATCTGGCTTGCAATAATCGGTATTGACTTTCCCTTACTCTGGGGTTTGCTGGCATTCCTGCTAAACTACATACCAAACATCGGATCATTCATTGCTGCAATCCCCGCACTGCTTTTGGCGTTCATCCAACTTGGAATTGGAGCGACGGTGTTTGCAGGAGTCGGTTACCTGTTGATCAATGGTCTAATTGGAAATGTGATCGAGCCGCGTGTGATGGGCAGGGGCGTAGGATTATCAACGCTGGTCGTGTTCCTTTCACTTGTGTTTTGGGGCTGGGTACTTGGGTCAGTGGGGATGTTATTGTCAGTACCTCTTACAATGTGCATAAAAATTGTACTGGAAAGCAATGAAGATACGCGATGGATCGCAATTCTGATGGGTTCCGAAGCATCGGCTGAATCTGTATGATCCGCATTCGATGATCAGATACAGACATTCATTTTTTCAAAATACCTATACGATTTGGGTTAGTGTTTGGATCTAACACCGATTTACGTCAGCCGTTTATCTTCCACCAAAAAATCCACCAAAAAATCCACCAAAATTCTACAACAGCGCGTAA
>JAUVET010000038.1 GCA_030594665.1 Methanosarcinaceae archaeon | reverse complement strand
CTTACACTCACAGAATGATCTCAATATCAAGTTCTTCTGCCAGTTCCTTATACCTGTTCCTGATAGTAACTTCCGTAACGCCGGCAACGTCTGCAACCTCGCGCTGTGTCCTGCGTTCCCCGCAGAGAATTGATGCGATATATATCGCAGCAGCCGCAACACCGGTTGGTCCGCGTCCGCTTGTCAGTTCCTTTTCAGATGCCTGTCGCAGGATATCAACACTCTTTGACTGTACCTCGCCCTTCAATGTAAGTCCTGAGCAGAACCTTGGCACGTAATCGATCGGGGATGTAGGCATAAGCTTAAGGGACAATTCCCTTGAGATAAAACGGTATGTCCTGCCGATCTCTTTCCTGCTGACCCTTGAAACCTCTCCGATCTCGTCAAGCGTTCTAGGAACACTGCACTGGCGACATGCCGCATACAACGCTGCTGCGGCAACTCCTTCAATGCTCCGGCCACGGATAAGGTTTTTGTCAACGGCTTTTCGATAAACGACAGCCGCAGTTTCACGAACAGTTCTTGGAAGACCAAGCGCGGATGCCATTCGGTCGAGTTCCGAAAGCGCAAAAGCCAGGTTCCGCTCTGTTGCATTGCTAACTCGTATCCTGCGCTGCCATTTTCTCAAACGGTACAACTGCGCACGGTTCTTTGATGATATTGACTTGCCGTATGAATCACGGTTCCGCCAGTCGATCATTGTGGATAGGCCTTTATCGTGAATAGTATACGTCATTGGTGCACCAACACGGGAACGCTTCATGCGCTGGTCATGGTCAAATGCACGCCATTCCGGTCCCTGGTCAACAAACTCGGCATCTACAACAAGACCACAATCCGCACAAACAAGTTCAGCACGCCCGTAGTCATGTTCAAGATTGCGGCTTCCACATTCAGGACATTCAACCTTTGCTTTTACAACCTCTGCACTTTTCTCTTGCTCTTTACGTGCTTTGATCAATGCACGTTTTTTTTCACGCTCAGAAATTTCAATAGATCGTACTTTCTCAACTTCAACCATTTTATCATCACCTTCAATTTATAAATGTAAATGTAAGTATAAATGTAAATATAAATGTAATCAATTTAAATACACATTTTAATATAAATGTCTATGTTGGAATTACACAAATTGTATTCTTGATCATGTGATTCTACATAAGATAAATAGATCAGGCAAATTTCATCACTAAACTATATCATAGAACATAAACACGCTCACCTACGTGGATATGTTGTTTTGGATCTGCACCATTTGACAATTTAACGTAGATGTATGGGTGATCCACAGGTCCGATTATACCACTTACTTTTCCAATTTGCTTAACAGATTTGTTCAATACACCCGAATTTAGTTTAGGTACTTTATTCGCAGGTTTGGATCCGGACAATTCTGGTTTATCACCCCGAACAATCAAACCCCGAGGTGCTGACACGTTTAAAACAGTTCCAAGTCTTTTCATTCATCCCTCTCGAATTAATCACATATAAATGGATATGGTGGTACATATATGATGGGATTATCCTATATAAACATTTCGCAATCTCTTTAAAATGTATATTTCATACATCCAAAGAATTATATAAAATATATCTGAAAAATACGACGACCGATGTTCATAATTTGTAGAATTATTATCAGACGGTGTAGTTCACTCAAACCACAACCTTAAATATGAAATAACACCTTTTGAGGCTAACAATTTATTGTCAATATATATAAAAAAATGAGACTTTTTATATATTCTGAATGAAATAAATCATGGTAAGTAAATGCACTTTCCGGTCGCATTTACCTGGAGTACATGATCTCATAGATTATGTACAGCAAAGAAAATCAACCACAGAGGCACTCAACTACGTAGTAGGTGAGTATCTGCTACGCCCGCAAAGCGTGCAGGACACAAAGAGCACAGAGGGCATTGCTTTTTTCTCTGTGTCCCTCTGTGCTCCCCATGTGTGCTCCCCATGGTTTTCCAAACCATTCCGGAAGATAATAAAAAGTCTCAGAAAAATTATCATTAATGATATAATAACACTCCGTGGAGGAAATTTGGTGGTAGCTCAAAAATTTGTATACTTTTTTGGAAATAGTGAAACTGAAGGTAAAAACAGCATGAAGAACTTGCTTGGTGGAAAAGGTGCAAATCTTGCTGAAATGGCAAATCTGGGAATTCCGGTACCATCCGGATTTACAATAACAACTGAAGTATGTTTATTATATCTTGAAAATAAACAGTATCCGAATGGGTTAATGAAACAGATGAATGAAGCAATTGGCAAACTTGAAAAACTAAATAATAAAAAATTCGGAGATCCGGAAAACCCGCTACTTTTATCGGTTCGTTCAGGTGCACGTGTATCCATGCCCGGGATGATGGACACGGTATTAAATTTAGGTTTAAACGATAGATCCGTCATGGGACTTGTCCACAAAAGCAACAATGAGAGATTTGCCTATGACAGTTATCGCAGATTCCTCACAATGTTTGGTGATGTTGTTCTTAGCATCGAATATGAAAATTTCGAATCCATAATAGATGAAGTGAAAAAAGAGAAGGGAGTCAAACTTGATACCGAGCTTGATATTGATGCACTCAAAGAACTGGTTGAAAAGTTCAAGGTTTTGATCAAGAAAAGAACAGGTGAAGATTTCCCACAAGATCCAAGAAAACAACTTCAGATGTCCATTGATGCTGTTTTCGGTTCATGGAACAACCAGCGTGCCAACACATACAGGCGTCTGAACAACATTCCGGGTGACTGGGGAACTGCTGTCAATGTCCAGACCATGGTGTACGGAAATATGAACAACAATTCAGGCACAGGCGTAGCATTTACCAGGGACCCTGCAAACGGTGAAAAACGCTTCTTTGGCGAATATCTTATCAATGCGCAGGGCGAAGACGTGGTTGCCGGGATCAGGACACCACAGCCTATTGAAACCCTGAAAGAGAAGATGCCTGAAAATTATGAAAAATTAGTTCAAATATATCAAAAACTTGAGGATCATTTCAGGGACATGCAGGATATTGAATTCACTATCGAGAATGGTAAACTTTTCATGCTCCAGACAAGAAACGGAAAACGAACTGCAGCTGCTGCGGTTAAGATCGCGACTGATATGGTGAATGAAAAACTGATCGATAAAAAGACTGCACTTTTGCGGATCGAACCTGAACAGATCGACCAATTGTTGCATCCGATGATAGACACTGATGCAGAGTTGGAAGTTATCGTAAATGGATTGCCTGCCTCACCTGGTGCGGCTGTCGGCAAGGTCGTATTCACCGCGGAACATGCTGAAGAGATGGCAAAAGACGGAGAGAAAACAATACTTGTACGTACTGAAACATCCCCCGAGGACATTGGCGGCATGAATGCGGCAGAAGGTATACTTACAGTCCGTGGAGGCATGACCTCACATGCAGCCGTTGTTGCAAGAGGAATGGGTAAACCATGCGTTGCCGGATGTGGCGATATTTCAATTAACATGAAAAAAGGTATTTTGTCAGTTAATGGATACACCATTAACGAAGGCGAGTACCTTACCCTTGACGGAACTACCGGAAATGTCATAATCGGGCAGGTCGAACTCATCACAGCCGGTGTTAACGATGACCTTACCACAATACTCGAATGGGCAGATGAGGTTCGCACACTTGGCGTAAGAACAAATGCAGACACGCCCAACGATGCATCAGTAGCACGCGATTTCGGTGCAGAGGGTATTGGACTTTGCAGAACTGAACACATGTTCTTTGGAGATGACAGGATTCCTGCTGTTCGCGAGATGATCATGGCAGAGAATGAAATTTCAAGAAAAAAAGCACTATTAAAGCTCCTGCCAATGCAAAAAGGTGATTTCTTAGGGATATTCCGTGCAATGGAAGGATACCCTGTGACCATCCGGCTTCTTGACCCACCACTGCATGAATTTCTCCCGGACCATGAAGAACTTACCAATAAACTAAGGGAACTCAAATCCGCAGGCGGGAATCGAAAAGAGATTGAACAAGTAAAGAAAGTGATCGCACGTGTAGAAGCGTTACATGAGATCAATCCAATGCTCGGACACAGGGGATGTCGCCTTGGGATCACATATCCGGAGATCTATGATATGCAAGTTGAAGCGATCATTGAAGCTGCATGTGAACTCAAATCAGAGGGCATGAACATTGTCCCTGAAATAATGATACCCCTTATAAGTCATGTTAAAGAACTTAAAACCACAAGGAAAAATGCAATACGCATGGCTGAATCTGTGATCGAGAAAAGAAATGTGGATCTGGAATACCTTGTCGGTACAATGATCGAACTTCCAAGAGCTGCCATTACTGCTGACCAGATTGCAGAAGAAGCTGAATTCTTCTCATTTGGTACAAATGACCTGACTCAGACAGCTTTCGGGTTCAGCAGGGATGATGCAGGCAAATTCCTGCCATATTATGTTGATCACGGAATACTTGACAATGACCCATTCGCAGTACTTGACCAGGAAGGAGTAGGGCAGCTTATCAAGATCGGAATTGAGAAGGGACGATCCACACGTAAGAATCTCAAGATCGGGATCTGTGGGGAACATGGTGGAGATCCACAATCGATCAAATTCGGGCACAAGATCGGACTCAACTATGTAAGTTGTTCCCCATACCGTGTGCCAATCGCAAGACTGGCGGCGGCGCAGGCTGTTTTGGAAAATAATAAGTGAATAGTTAAAACGGGAAATACAAAATTAACAATGAGGATTGGCAGTGCCTCGTAAAATCCAGCCGCCAGATTTTAATTTTAATCACTATACCCCGCAGCTTTGCTGCACAGGGTTGCTGTACGGGGTTGTTGCACATGGTCTGGCAATATAGGCTGTGCATCGACATTTCATCGTAACCAGCTTTATAAATACGAAATCTAAATTTATTCAATTTTAAAAACCGTTCAAAATGATCGCTCTATCATATAATCAGCGATTGCCAAAAGCACATCCTTTGCTTTTGAATCCTCTAAAATATCAAGTTTTGCTTTACCTTGCTGTATATATGATATCGCAAGATCAGTTGCATAACCAATCGAACCGGAATCATCCAGGGTCTTTACAGCTTCATCGATCTGCGAAGCTGTAGCACTGCCGCTTCCGAATATATCAAGATATACACCATGATCAAGTGCATGAATAGCAATGACAGTCTTCTTACCTTCCATAAGATCACTGCCACGCACTTTCCCCAGAACATTCTCCGGGGTTATCAGGTCAAGCACATCATCATATATCTGGAACCCAATGCCTATCAAACGTCCATACTCGAATAATGCATCAGCAACTTCATCCGGTGCACCACCAAGCAATGCACCGATCTTTGCAGATGCAGCATAGAGGACAGAGGTCTTCTTCTCGACCATCTCAAGGTATTCATCTTCCCCAACATCATCACGGTTCTCAAAATCAATATCCATCCATTGCCCTTCACATATTTCAGTACACGTTCGGGACAAAAGTTCAATGGATTTGACAATACGCACAGGATCAGTCTTTATACGTGAAATGATCTCAAAAGACTTTGAGTATAACGTATCACCTGCAAGAATAGCACCTGCCTTGCTCCATTTTATATGAACGGCAGGCATACCACGTCGAATATCATCCTTATCCATGATATCATCATGGATCAATGTGAAATTATGAATGAGCTCAACGGCAACAGCTGCCGGAAGTACAGTATCGACATCTGAGCCTACAGCCTCTGCCGCAAGGATCACAGTAGCAGGACGCAGGCGTTTACCGCCGGCATCAGGCAAATACCGTGCTGCCTTGTAGAGTTCTTCAGGCTGGATGATGGGGAGCATCTCCCCTATGGCCTTATCAACAGGCACACTTCGTTTTTTAATTTCATCAATTACATTCATGTTCGATCACGATCGGATTGATATATACTGGTTTCATTTCTATATTATTCTTCTATATATAACTCTTCACCATTCCGTAACAGATGTAAAGTATCGCCCAGCTCATATCCGGCATCTTCTGCCATCTCAATATATGAAGCGTGCATCGAAATAAATCCATGGGCAGGAATTACATGCTCAGGGTTTACCAACCGCAGGAGTTCCCAATGGTCTTCACGGTATGCATGACCGGATACATGTACATTGTCATAGATCCTTGCTCCGCGCATTCGAAGTTTAGTCTCCAGAGCATAGCGGTTTGCCTGTGTCATTGGAGTCGGGATCACATTTGCAGAGAAAATTATACGATCACCAGTCTCGATCTCATATGCAGTCTCGCCTTTTGCGATCCTGCCAAGTATCGCACCCGGCTCACCCTGATGACCTGTAACAATAGGCAGGTATTTCTGTTTACCTTCACGCATAATTTTCTTAAATGCCTTATCGATCTCATTTCGTTTTCCGTATATCTCGATATTTTTAGGTAAATCTATGTATCCCAGTTTACTGGCAGTCACCACATATTTGTCCATTGAGCGTCCCATCAGAACAGGAATTCTTCCCATCTCTTCTGCTGCCTGGATTATCGAATTGATACGTGAAATGTGTGATGCAAAAGTTGTGATGATCATACCGACATCAGATTCTTCTGTGCCAAGTAGCACATCCCGAACCATATCATGTGCAATTTTCTCTGATGGGGTCTTGCCTGCAATACCTGCATTGGTACTTTCCGTGATCATAGCGATCACACCTTCCTGGCCAAGTTCTCTCAGGCGATCAATGTCCGGTGCCTCACCAATTGTGGGCGTCCGGTCAAGTTTGAAATCACATGCATAAAGAATCGCGCCTGCCGGTGTGTGTATTACGGCAAAGATCGAATCAACTATGCTGTGCTGCATCCTGATGAATTCGATCGATACATCTTCTGTGACCTGATAGATCCCGCCTGCATTAAGTGAGATTATCTTATTCTTAACGCCAAATTTACGTTCGGATGCGATCTGCTGCTTTATAAGGGCAGCAGTATAAGGAGTACCAAGGATCGGGGCGTTATACCTGTGCGCCAACTTTGGTATTGCACCAATGTGATCAAGGTGTCCATGAGTACATACGATCGCACGTACAGTACCATCGATCTGTTTCATGATAGTATCGTCAGGGATCGCACCCATCTCGATCAATTCAAGGGAGTGCATCTTGTCGATCTCAACATCTTCATGGATCTGTACACGATCTAACCTCAAACCCATATCAAGGATAATAATATCCTCATCAACTCTTACGGCAGTCATGTTGCGGCCCATTTCATTATATCCGCCGACTGCGATTATTCCTATTTCTGTCATTGATTAACCTCTTAATTTAATTTCAATTTTAACTACATTTCTATTTCAAATTCGAACCTTAGTTCCAATTTTGAATTTTTTTCTAATTTGTTTAATGTCCAATTATTTTTGAACAAATGACTGTGAATTTTGTGAATTTTGTGAATTTTTTGTGATGAGCGCTGAACTGAACTCATGCAACGTTTGAACGTACAGCAAGATCCTTTACATCAAACCCACGCTGTGTCAGGTATTCAAGTGTCCACCCAGTTACAACAGCCGGAGTCGTGTGCAATCTGTCAATATTGTCACATCCGCAAAGGAACATTGTTACTTTCAATTCATTCAACATACTTGTCAAAACGTTAACGACCTCATCTTTGCCTTTCATTGCAGGTCCGACAAACGGCAGTGCTGCACTTGCAACATCCGCCCCGACAGCAATTGACTTTGCTATGTCAAGACCTGTCCTTATGCCACCGGTACCAATGACCGGAAGTGATCTGCTGCATTCAACAATACTTGCCACGGTAGGAATTCCAAAGTCCCAGAACAATTCACCGAGAAGCTGCGACAAAATGTCATTGCGGGCACTTGCCCGGTAAACCTCAACACCTGCCCAGCTTGTACCCCCGACACCGCCAACATCGATCGCAGACACGCCAGCCTTTTTCAAAAGCAGGGCATCCTCGTTTGATATTCCGGCACCTGTTTCTTTGACGATAACAGGTATTTTCATGGAACATATCTCTTCAATCGCATCAAGTGTACCCGATGCATCCCGATCCCCTTCCGGCTGGACAGCCTCCTGAAGGAAATTCAGGTGCACTGCTATTGCATCGGCATCGATCATATCCATCATTTTTTCAATGCCTTCGATACCATATTCCCTGATCTGTGCGGCGCCCACATTACCATAGATAAATGCATTTGGTGCCTCATCGCGAACCACCCTGAATGAATCTTCCTGTTTCGGGTCCTCTATCGCCGCTCTCTGGCTTCCGACACCCATTCCTATGCCGACCTCTTCGGCTGCCTTTGCAAGCGATGCATTTATGCCCACAGTGTCAGGATGTCCTCCTGTAATAGATGCGATCATAAACGGTGCATTCAGGCGTTTGCCCATAAGATCAACAGATAGGTCTATTGCATCCATACTGACTTCAGGCAGTGCACGGTGCACCAGAATGACATCATCAAACCCTGCACTAACCTTCCGTGACTCAACCTGACTTGTTGCGCATAGATTAAGATGCTCAATCTTTCTCTGGGATGTGGTCATGATCGATTCTCCTTAATGTGATTATTCATGATTCTAATTCTATCTACAATTTTAAAGTACACTTTTAATTACAATTATAAATTACAATTTTAAACTACAATTCTAAACTACAATTCTGAATTAATTATAAATCACATACTTGTCATTTTGTTATCGCGGTTCCAATGTCCTCGCCGCCTAAAAAGCTTGACACATTACCGGACTTTCCTGCATTGAATATGTATGAAGTGATACTTGATGTTTCGCAAAGTTTTAACAGTTCACCAACCTTTCCGAGCATCCCACCGGTAACATCAGTGCTTTCTGAACCACCAATGTATTTTTTAATGTCCTTGAAATTCGTGGATGTTATCGTTGGAATAGTGACACCTTTGTCATCAAGCACACCATCTTTAGCACTTCCTATACCAATCCTTGCACCACCGAGTTGCACTGCAAGATACGGAACTATCTGGTCGCCCGACAGGACGGATGTTCCGAGTTTTGTGTCCATAACCACATCACCATGCAGCACAGGTACAAACCCATTGTCAAGCATCAGGTGAATATTGTCAAGAAACATCTGCGTAATCCTTCCATTTTCACACACGGTGCTGCCCATCGGGTGTACCCCAACAGCATTCACTCCTGCATTCTTCAGGGATTCCACGACAATGCGATTGAGCGTTTTAACGGATACATGTGTGATAAGCGCACCCTCAGCATCGAACTTTTCAGTTAATGCATACCTCTTTGCCTGCGGATGTCCGAATGAACCCGCACCGTGAACAATTATCAACCTACCATGATGTTTGGATATCTCGCCTGCGATCCGCTTGATCTCATCATCATTTGCAGCGCCATCATTTGCATCCTTATCTGTGATGATACTGCCGCCTATCTTCAAAATTGTTATTGTTGTATTGTTGTAATGTTTTATAGTTGTCATTGTTTTACTGTTGTTAGTGTTTTACTGTTGTCATTGTTTTACTGTTGTTACTGTTTTACTATTGTTATTGTTTTACTATTGTTATTGTTTTACTGTTGTTATTGTTTTACTGTTGTTATTGTTTTACTGTTGTTATTGTTTTACTGTTGTTATTGTTTTACTGTTGCTATT
>JAUVET010000147.1 GCA_030594665.1 Methanosarcinaceae archaeon | reverse complement strand
CGATGTTCTCATAGATCGACATCGGGAAAGGATTTGGTTTCTGGAATACCATCCCAACGCGTTTCCTCAGTTCAACCACATCCACATTGCTTTCATAGATATTATCTCCCCCAACCAGTACATCCCCTTCTACACGGCAGCTTTTTATCAGGTCGTTCATTCTATTAAAACATCGTAAGAACGTGGACTTGCCGCACCCGGAGGGTCCGATAAAAGCGGTAATGGAATTCTTTGGAATATCAACTGAGACATCTTTAAGAGCCTGCTTTGCACCGTACCACAGGTTCAGTTCCATTACCGTGATCTCGGTCTCAATACCTTCTGCAAATGTATCTGTCACCATACTAAGTACCTCAAATTCTCACCATCTCATCTTCTTTTTATAATGGCGCCGTATCATCGCGGCAATAAAGTTCACCCCGAGCACGATCAGTAGCAGCACAAGGGCTGTTCCGTACTGGATCGGGCGTGTTGCGGCAATGTTGGTGCCTGATGTCGCAAGTACGAACAGGTGGTATGGCAGTGCCATGAACTGGTCAGAGATCGCAGTTGGGGGCCTTGGCAAGAAGTATGCCGCACCTGTGAGTAAGATCGGGGCTGTCTCTCCTGCAACGCGACCCACACTCAAGATCGCACCTGTCACCATGCCGGGCAGAGCGATCGGAAGCACGACCTTGCGGATTGTCTGCCATTGGGTAACCCCGAGTGCGAGGGATGCTTCACGGAGTCCTGGCGGAACTGTTGCCATTGCTTCTTCACTGGCACGAATAATCACCGGAAGGACAACAAGTGCCAGTGTGAGTGATGCCGACAGGATGGAAGCACCAAAGCCCATGTATTTGACGAACATAGCCAGGCCGAACAGGCCGAACACAACCGATGGGGTGCCTGCCAGATTGCTTATCGCCATCTGGATCAACCATACAAACCGCCCTTCCTTCGCATATTCATTCAGGTAGATCGCGGCAAGTATTCCAAGAGGCAGTGCCACTGCCATGGAACCCATGATCAGGAACACTGTTCCGACAATTGCGGGGAATATACCTCCTTCGGTCATCCTGTTCTTTGGACCCTGTGTCAGGAAATCGATACTTATTGCACCGATCCCGTTGCCGGTGATATAGAAAATGATCGTAAACACGAACGCCACTACAATGGCTATCGCGATCGTGAGAAATGCAAATGCGATCCTTTCACTTGTCTTTGGGCTGAACATCAGGATCCCACCTTGAATCTATATTTTCTTTTAATGGATTCCGCGATCAGGTTTATCAGCAGGGTTATCACAAAAAGCACGGCGCCTATCGCAAAGAGGGCGTGGTAATGTTCGCTTCCCTGCGGCACTTCTCCCATCTCAAGTGCGATCGTGGCGGTCATGGTCTTTACAGGTGTCAGGATCCCATCAGGGAATGCAGGGATCACTGCGGCATTGCCGGTTACCATCATAACGGTCATGGTCTCCCCGATGGCGCGTCCCATTCCCAGCATGACCGCTGCCGATATGCCGGAGAGTGCCGCAGGCACGGTAACCCTGTAAATTGTCTGCCATCTGGTTGCGCCGAGTGCGAGCGAACCTTCTTTCAAGAAATCCGGTACGGAACTTATTGCGTCCTCTGATATGGATATGATCGTTGGAAGTGCCATTATCCCGAGCATGATGGAACCGGCCAGCGCAGTCTGTCCTGTGGGCAGGTTAAGCAACTGCTGCAGGCGCGGGATGAGCACCACAAGTCCAAAGAAACCGTATACCACGGACGGCACGCCGGCAAGGATCTCAATGATGGGCTTTAGCACTTCTGCAACTTTTGGGGGTGCGATCTCTGAGATGAACACAGCAGATGCGATTCCAAGCGGTACTGAGATACAGATCGCACCTGCGGTTACAAGGAGCGTGCCCAAAAACATTGGCAAAAACCCGAACAGGGGAGGCTCTGATGTGGGATACCAGTATCGGCCTGATAGGAAGTCGAAAAAGGATACATCTTTGAAGAGCGCTGCCCCTTCACCGAACAAAAAGATACAGATAAGGATAAGAATGACAACCGTGGCCGCGCTTATCCCGAGCAGTATGGATTCGATTGCAGGTTCCTTATATTTCCTGTCCGGATCCCCATGTTTTGTATTGTTTAACATATCCTGTCCCTTCTCCTATCCCATATCCTATGTTACCGGCAGGTACCCCACATCCGTTGCGATCTCCTGGCCAGTCTGGCTTAATACGAAGTCGATGAACTCTTTTGTCAGTCCATCCGGCTCGCCGTTTGTGTAGAAATATAGGGGTCGTGCCAGTGGGTATGTTCCGCTCTTGATATTGTCCGGGGACGGTAAGGCATAATCATTGCCGCTGCTCAGGCCGAGCGGCTTTACATTTTTTTCCAGATATGCGATTCCGATGTATCCGATTGCGTTTTTGTTATGCGAGATCTCCAGTACGATGGCACCTGTGGCGGACTGGATGAGTGCGTCCGGGCGGATCCGATCTCCCATGAGCACGTTTTGTTTGTAGTATTCGTATGTGCCGGAACTGCTGTCACGCGACATGACGACAATTTTCCTGTCATCACCTCCAACATCTTCCCAGTTGCTGATACTGCCGTTGTATATCCCACGGATCTGTGAAAGTGCCAGGGTGGAAACCGGATTATCCGGATGCACCACAATTGCGATCCCATCCCAGCAGATCGCATGTTCGACCGGATCAACACCGTGGGCATTTGCGTTTTCGATCTCCGGATCTTTCATCTCCCTCGATGACATTGCGATATCCACTTCATCGTCTATGAGTGCGGCTATACCTACACCGGAGCCACCGCCGATCACGGTGATGCTTTTGTCCGGGTATTTTGCCATGAAAGATTCAGATCCTGCCTGGGCAAGCGGCAAAACGGTATCCGAACCTTTGATAAGAATACCTTCGGCAGGTGCCTGTGTATCTTTGTCCAAACAGCCAGCCCCCACTGGTAAAAGTCCCACTATGATCAGTATGACTATAGTTTCCACTTTGTTGTGGTACTTCGTATAACCTTCCCCCTGATGTACCGCTCCTACAATAATGCAGTAAAAAGAATATTTCCTTATATGAGATATAGGTTATTGTGGACACTGTTTCAAAATTCAGTTATTCCAATGAATATTGAACAAAATTTCACCGCAGAGCACGCAGAGAGCGCAGAGTTCGCTTCTTGATTTTTAAGCGCGACGGAACTGACATTTTACATAAAAAGTCTCATATTTCTATCATGTGCAAAGGTCTCCTGGCAACATCAAATCATCAACACATTCAAATAACCACAAGTAATATATATGACACACGAATATTACTATACATGACTACAAGAGGTACATAACATGGTCGAAAAATCCATTCACGAAATTAATCATAAAATCAAAGACGGAAGCGTCAATGTTGTTACAGCCGAGGAAATGGTTGGTATTGTGGCAGAACTTGGTGCAGAGGGTGCTGCAAAGGAAGTCGATGTTGTCACAACCGGTACTTTCGGTGCAATGTGTTCATCAGGTGTCTGGGTAAACCTCGGACATTCCGAACCCCCGATCAAGATGCAGAATGTCTGGTTCAATGATGTAGAAGCCTATACCGGACTTGCGGCTGTAGATGCATACATCGGTGCAACCCAACTGTCCGAAACGCGCGGAATGGAATATGGCGGCGCTCACGTTATCGAGGACCTTCTCCGTGGCAAGTCTGTTGATGTACATGCAACAGCCTATGGTACGGATTGTTATCCAAGAAAGCAGCTTGATACAACCATTACCCTTGATGACATAAACCAGGCAGTGATGATGAACCCAAGAAACGGGTATCAACAATACAATGTTGCAACCAACAGTTCAAACCGTACACTCCACACATACATGGGTGCATTATTACCGGATTTCGGCAATGCGACATATTCCGCAGCCGGCGTATTGTCTCCATTGTCCAATGACCCAACTTATGAGACCATTGGAAACGGAACAAGAATATTCCTTGGGGGTGCACAAGGTTACATCACAGGAGAAGGTACCCAGCACGACCCGACCAATGATTTCGGTACGATAATGGTTCAGGGCGACCTGAAAAAAATGAACCCTGATTATGTGCGGGCAGCAACGGTACATGGATACGGTACATCACTTTATCTTGGAATTGGTGTCCCGATACCAATTATAAACGAAAGAGTTGCACTTGCAACAGCAGTTTCTGATGCAGACATCTCGACTGCCATTCTTGATTATGCAGTTTCAAGCCGCTCCCGTCCGGAACTCGGGCAGGCTACATACGAAGAACTCAAATCCGGTACAATTGACATAAACGGAAAAGAAGTGCCGACATCCCCAATGTCAAGTTTCAAGGTCGCTCGAAAGATCGCAGGGGAATTGAAGGACTGGATCAAGCGCGGAGAGTTCTTTGTGAACATGCCGATTGACCGCTTGCCTCTCGACAGTTCGGTAAAACCAATGTTGCAGACTCAGGAAACCCCATTGGTCGGGGATATCATGTCCGATTATGTCGTAACGATCAAACAGGATGCAAGTGTCCATGAAGCTGCAAAAAAGATCCTTGAAAGTGCGTTTAATCATATTCCGGTGGTATCTAATACCAATTCCATTGTTGGTATTGTCACTGCATGGGATATTTCAAAAGCTGTTGCAGAGGACAGTTTTGATCTGGTTGAAGATATCATGACCAAAAAGACGATAACAGCAGTGCCGGATGAGTCGATTGATGTTGCTGCATACAGGCTTGACTTAAACAAGATCTCTGCGATGCCGGTTGTTGACAAGGATGAACAAGTGGTTGGGATCATCACGAGTGATGATATAAGCAAACTACTTGCACGGAGGTGCTAGATATGAAGATCAAGATCAATGTTACAACTGATATTGTTGTAAAACCGACAATTGCAGAGGTGATCATTGAGACGGGTACGCTTTTGA
>JAUVET010000205.1 GCA_030594665.1 Methanosarcinaceae archaeon | reverse complement strand
CAGGCAGGAGCACTATTGCAGGGACTTTGGCAGGGACTTTTGTATTAGATTCCGGAATCCTCAGAAGTCCATTGATAAATACATCCTGGCTTTCAAATGAAACAGACCTGAGTATATCGCTGTTACCTGCATTGTCCGGATCTGTCATCGAGTAAACGATATCCCCACGTGCAGGAAATGATAGTATCCCCTCATCGGACACTGTCCATTCATTAGATTTGTCAGGCGATTGCAGGATTCCGTAGACTCCTGACAGTACAAGAAGTAATACAAAAAATAATACTGATTTTCCGGCCAGGCTCATTGTATAGATCGTTCTTTACTTTTTAACAATCCTGACCAAAAAGGTTGTTTTATGGCCAGAGGCCAAAACTTGCGTTTAAAAATAAAATTGCAATGCCTGATACAATTCCAAATATGACTATGGTTTTTGGTTGGACATGTATTGCCTTTTTGTCGGCATCATAATACCGCATAAGACCTGCGGATGACATAAGTCCATCGCCACTTGATTTTTTTGCCATTGTTCCCTCCATGTGTGATATGATTATGTTTAGTTCAAGTATAATAGTAATAATAAATATGTGTTCAAGTATTAGTAACTTTATGGTTGATCAATCCCATTCATGCATTACAAGAGTTAAAAGTTTGCGCCCGGAGCGCCATATTTATTATCGTATCGATCGTAAATGTTCACATTTTCACTTCATCGATCAAAAAAGGCGGCTCAAATATCCCGCGCTCTGTAATTATTGCACTGATGTTCTCCATTGGTGTCGCATCAAAAGCAGGATTGTACACCTCAACGTCGAGTGGTGCAATTTGCTCTTTTCCAAGGAAACGCAGTTCATCCGGATCACGTAGTTCTATCTCTACACTATCCTCCCATCCCTCAAAATCAAAAGTAGATACCGGTGCAGCCACGTAGAATGGAACCTCGTGCTCCTTTGCGATCACGGAATGTGTATATGTTCCGATCTTGTTAAACACCACATCCTCAGTGATCCTGTCCGCGCCGACAATAACCTTATCTACCATTCCCTTTCGCATCACATGTCCTGACATCGAATCCGTGATGAGTTTTACAGGAATATTATCCTGCATGAGTTCCCATGTCGTAATTCTGCCACCCTGATTGAGAGGGCGTGTCTCACATGCTATGACATTGATATCCTTTCCCGCCTCAACAGCCGAGCGTATCACTCCAAGTGCAGTGCCCCAGTCCGCACATGCCATTTTCCCTGCATTGCAGTGTGTCATCACAGTATCACCGTCATCCAGGAGTTTTGCGCCGTATTTGCCCAGTTTTTTGTTGATGGCAACATCTTCATCAGCGATCCTCATAGCTTCTGCGATCGTGACATCACGGATACCATCAACATCATATGCATCCGAAACTGCGCGCATGATCCTATCCACGCCCCATGCAAGATTAACAGCAGTCGGACGTGTACCTTTAATGGTCGTTGCAGCGATTTCCAGATCTTTGATAAGTGCATCCATTGTGTTTACACTGCTCAACGTGGCAGCAAGCGCCATTCCAAACCCTCCTGCAGCACCAAGTGCAGGTGCACCACGGACGCGCAGGGATCTGATCGCTTCGCACAGGGTGCTTAGTGTTTTGCATTCGATGATCTTGTATTCATTCGGAAGTAGGGTCTGATCGACCATTATAACGGTCTTGGATTCATTGTTCCAGTCTATTGTTCTCATGTTAGTCACTATCTGGTTTTAATGGAGAATGTTGCATAAAAATGTATTTAATATGAAATTTTTCAATGAAGGTAATATTATGTACAAAGAATCGTTTCTCAAAAAAGGTAATACTGTCGCGTCAGTCCGCGCCGCAAGCGGTGCATTCCACTGCTACCAAACCCACAACCTCAAGCTTAATTATGCAATTCCCATCTCTGTAAATACGACGCTGCATGGTTGGCGCGACACTAGGATAGTCCAAGTAATGCTTTTGTGCGCTCAACCAATTCTTTCCTTCCAAATGGTTTCGTTATGTAGTCATTTGCCTTCAATACATGCAAACCAAGCATTTTGTCAAACTCCTGACTTTTTACAGTAAGCATGGAAACCGGAATGGTTGCATCTTTTTCTTTGATCTTGTGGAATGTTTCCCATCCATCCATCTCAGGCATCATAAGATCCAATAAAATTGCATCCGGTCTACTGACATCAAGCATTTTAAGGCACTCGGAACCACTATTGGCACCGATAACATCAATATCTTCAGATTCAAGAACCAATCTTACAAGATCAATTGTGTCCGGCTCATCATCAACAACCATTACTGTGTGACTCATTTTCTCACCATCTGCTAGGATTCATTATGTATATCATAATATAAAATTGTGATATATTTAATCTATGTGCAATTACACACCTATATATTTTGTCATATTAAACCACACTCCAACCAGCCCTCTTCATGACCATCTTTATTCGCGCGTTAAGTTCACGCATATCAAAAGGTTTGGAAACATAATCATCAATTCCAAGTTCCATTCCCTTGATCTTATCATCTACCTCAGATTTTGCAGATACCATAATAATTGGTATTTCGCATGCAACCTTGCTTTCCTTTAACTTTTTTACGACTTCATACCCATCCATATCAGGCATCATAATGTCAAGAAGGATCATATCGGGGATTTCAGATATTGCCATATCGATAGCATCATAACCACCCAACGCCGTGACAAAATCATATGGTTCATTTGCCAGCAACAGTTTTACAAGTTCCGGTATATCGGGCTCATCATCCACAACCAGGATCTTTAACCTATCACGTTTTACTTTTTTCTTGATATATTGAACAGTGATCTGACCCTCTTCTATCTTATACAATAGATCCAAAGTATTCAGACCGATGTTAGCATGCATTTCACCGCTATGCTGCACGTCAACGATAATATCAAAAAAGGATTTCATCAACGTTTCGGACTCCGGTTGCAAAATGCCTTTGAAAAGCATTGAAACAACACTACCGCCCTTTTTCTTAATAGCTTTTTCAATAAATTTTATAAAATTCTCAATAACCTGTAATGTATCACTTGCCAAAATTGTCATATCATCAATAACAAAAACAATATTCTCTTGCTCTGATGTCAATTTTGAAGTATACATTGCCATTTTTGTATAATCGGTATGAGATGTACAATAATATGTGTTTTCATGTGCCCCATCAGTAGGGGTCCCGATATCTATAAACCATAAACGATCTTTGAGATCCTGTATGTCAAATCCAAATTCGTCAAACTTATCCAACACCTCATTTCCGGAATTTTTCAGACACAACCAGACAATCGTGCGATTGGATTCGTTTTTAAGAATGTCGAATATATAAAAATAGATGATGCGCTCAATGAAACTGGCAACAGGTGCGATAAACAATGTACTCTTTGACCCAAACTCATCTCGAAGCGTAGCTAGTATATCTTTCGTCCGGTCTTTTGGCATATAATAACCTCTATAAACTAAACCAACTGCAATAGTTAAACTAATTGATCTAATAATTAACCTATTATCATTTGTTTTGTTTTAATATTAACCTTTGGGAAACATCGGCATGTGTGTAGCCATGGCGTCAAGTTAGGCTTGGAAATTTCTCGATAATACACGTCATTAACAAGGTTCAAAAACGCATGCCACAGCCTTTAAAATCATACATCTTTTGGTAGATATCTGCCAAATTTTTTATGTAGTGCATATACACCACTCCCAAAAATAAAAAAAGTGGCACATGGTTGCGAAAACTAAAAACCATCCAAGCCTATCTTGACGCCATGG
>JAUVET010000282.1 GCA_030594665.1 Methanosarcinaceae archaeon | reverse complement strand
ATCTTGCCTTATTGTCTCAGTACGCGAAAGATCACTTGCATTTTTATCGCACTGTTTCGGGAGCGGAAATTGATTTTGTTATTGAGAAAGAAAACGAAAAAAATATTCTCTGTGAAGTTAAATATCGTTCAAAAGTTACTGTGCCGCTAGCAATGAAAAATTTCCAGAAGCGGTATCCCGGTTTAGTTGATCAGAAAATAATTGTCACTAAAGATTTGCTTAAAAAAGAAAACGATGTTTACTATTTGCCGGCGGTTTTATTGCCGTTTGTGAAGTTGCAATAAGATTGTTTTCAACTCACTAAGTATAAAAATATCTGATAATATTATACTTGGTAAGCTATAAATTATTCAACTATTTTTTAAAATTATAATCAATCGTAATTATGAAACTTGAATCACCTGAAAATTTAGATACGTGACAGTAGAGACACCGAGAATGCATAAAGGATCGTTGGATGAAGATATACAGAATATTCAAACCCTGAAAGGCACAATGAACGTATAGCACATAAAAACGATCCAGTTAACAAACATCTTCCAATATCCATAGCATCGCACACAGACAAACATCAGATCCAAAAAGATTAGAATCTCATGACCAGATCAAATACAATCATCTCCCGCGTTATGCGCATCGAATCCATGCGGCGTCAGAGTATGATATCTCTTACAACAACGATTGCACTGACCCTCATAGGCTTTATGAGCACGATGTATTTCGCACATGCAGTCGGCGAGTCTGTTCTGGGTGCATATTTTCTGTTCCTGGCATATTTCAGCATCTTCAACCTCGTTGGCGACGCCGGATTTGGTGGAGCGGTAGTGAAGCGAATCAGCGAAGGAAGAGACCAAAACGAATTTTTCTCGGCTTTCGTCGCGTTGCGCATCATTTTACTGACAGTATCAATGAGCGCCCTACTGTTAGCCCGCCCGATGCTCGTGGATATAGATACTTCTGGCATGTTCTTCTGGCTCCTTTTGGCACTGGTTATCGGTGTTTTCTCAAGCAGCGTGGGAAACGGTAATTATGGCTCAGGCAAGGTGGGTATCTACCAGACCTGTGGATTCTTGAGCATAGCAGGACGCGTCATATTCCAGGTCGTTGCCGTTTTCCTCGGTTTCGGTGCAGCAGGGCTTGCAGGAGGCTTTGTTTTCGGAATGATCGCAGGTGGAATTGTAGGCTTGCGTTTTCTTGATCTGCGGTTTGCACGTTTCGGAATGTATCACCTGAAAAGTCTCTTCTCCTTTTCATTCTGGATCTTTCTATCAGCAAGCGGAAGTCTCGTGTTCAGTTACGCAGACACCGTGTTGATAGGTTATTTCATGGAATACGCCGATGTTGGAGTCTATCGTGTAGCATTCCAGTTCACAACAGCAGCTACCTTCACAACAGTTGCGATGCACACAGTCCTGTTTCCGAATATGAGTAAATGGAGCGCACATAACGAATACAACAAGTTAACATCTGCGCTCACAAAGGGATTTACGTATTCACTTCTGCTTGCAGTGCCGGTTCTTATCGGTGGATTGCTGCTCGGCGATCAGTTGCTATATTTCTGCTACGGCGCAGGTTTTGCGCGTGGTGCACCAGCGTTGTACCTGCTGCTTGTTGCCCAGGTGGTAAACGTATTTATGTATTTACAGACGATGGGGCTCCTCGCACTGGATCGTCCAAAAGAGTCATTCAAGGTGGCAGCAGTGGCAGCAATAGCGAACATCCTGCTGGATCTTACTTTAATTCCTATACTGGGGATCACGGGTGCTGCTGTGGCGACACTTTTGACGATGTCATTGAACGCTGTACTTGCATACCGTGTGCTGAAAAAGATCATCGTTGTGCGGCTGGAATACTCCTCTGTTAAAAATATTCTGATCTCATCAGCAGTGATGGGTGTGTTTGTTGGCGGATACCGTTTGGTAGTTCCGTTGTCCAGTGTATGGTTGACATTAATTCCCGTATTGGTAGGAGGAATTATATATGGAGCAATTCTGTTAAAATTGGATAAGAATATACTCAATGAATTCCGGGATATCTTACTTAAGGTGGGGATAGTCTGGCCGCGGTGGTTGTAGGCGGTATTCACACCACCATCAGTCTTAAACCTCATGTCCTGGAATATAGCAGCGACTATCAAGCCTATGAACGAGAAGATACCGCAAAAGGTATTCCAAGATACTGCATTCAGAGCATATTTATGTACAATGAATAATAAACTAATATTAAGATCATGATACATTATGAACAGTGATACAATAAATCCGAATCTTATTGCGGTGAAGATAAGTGAGATCAAACAGTCATTAAAAAGAATAGACGAAATCTCCTCAAAAGGCAGGGATGCCTTTTTAACTGATCCTGATCTGACGGATTCTGCCAAATACCGGTTGATCACTGCGACTGAAGCAGCTATATCGATCTGCAACCATATCATCGCCAGAGGATTTAATCGAGTGCCTGAAAGTTATTCGGATTGTTTTATAATACTGCATGAATCCGGTGTGATATCTGCCCGGCTTGCTAAAAAGTTAGGTAATATGGCAAGATTTCGCAACATGCTTGTACATATCTATTGGGAGATCGATGATGACAAAATATTTGATATCCTTACTGATGATATTGCTGATCTTGATGATTACATAAGAGAAATAGTGCATTTTTTGGAATAGAATAGATATGATTGAAAATAGATTCAAACCTGATAACAAGAAAAAACTAAAGATAAGATCAATATTAGAAGAGGCAATCGGTTCTATTAAAGAAGTAGAATT
>JAUVET010000066.1 GCA_030594665.1 Methanosarcinaceae archaeon | reverse complement strand
TAAAACCAAAACCGATGCAACCGCCGCAGGCGGCGGATCCCAAACATTATGAAAAAATATATATTGATCAAATTATAGTTAAAAACCAAACAATATTGACTAATAAAATGCAAATTCCAACAAGTGATAATTGATAAACCACGAAGGACACTCACCTGCTAACGCAGTTGAGTGCCTGCTACCCCACAGATAGCAGGTAACGTGGATGTTGTAAGCTGAGGAAGTGATTGATGTAAGTGCAAACGGCACGTACTCCCCGGATCAGAATCAAAGATTCTCGTTCTGGTACCTGCCTGAATATCCTTCTTCGACCTCTGTGTTGAGATAATAGAACAGCAACTGCATCACGCGCGCATCTTTCTCAACCTTAAAGCCTGCGGGATTGTGCACGACAAGCATACATTCACTGCGCCCGCGATATCCTGCATCCCATACGGCAGTTTCAAGGGTCGCACCGCACCGGAGCAGGCTTGACCTTGGTTTTGCGATGGCAGCCATGTTTTTGGGTATGTTCACGATCTCGTTTAAGAGTATCTTGTAGGAACCCTGCGGGAGTGTTACCCATCCTGCGCTGTCGAATTCGATGATCTCGCTTTCAGGGATCACGCGTCTGGAGTTGTCGTAATCAACTGTTCCTGCGCCGGTGAGTTTTTCGACTTGTTTCAGGGTCATTTCAACGCCGTTTGGTTGTGTCTGGAGATTGGGGTCGATCATGTTTTCCACGAGTGGGGGCGTTGCGGAGATTAATTTTGAGAGTTCATTTTTGGATAATAGAGTCATAGGTGATTGTATTGGGGGTGATTGGTTATTATTATTTTGTTTTGCGCTTGAAGCGTCCACGGATGTAATTGATGATATCAGCAATGGAGATTATTCTAACCATTTTTTAACTCGGTCTTTGGCTTCGTGATGCTCTATCCCCCTGCCTTCATCAAGAGATTGTAATCCGGCATCTACTTTTTCTATAAAATACAATTCAGCTATGATATCATTTACTGAAATGGTATCCGGCATGTCATGTATCATCTGTATTGCCGTATCTTTGACAGTTTCCATAATTGACCTCACTTGAAAACGATGTCTTAATTGTAAATAATCCTTTTCTATCAGGATTATATTTTGTTTTTGTTGCTAAAGTGTAGTTTTGTAGTTGATGTGTGTCCTTAGGTATTTCGAATCGTTTAAGTTTCACAGGAGAAAATAGAATAAGTAGTTAAGTAAACATTGAAACAGAAGCGACTAAATTGCAAGAATATTAAATATAATGAGTAGATTGTTTCATTGAACAATGAAACATTATAATAGAAAGTCGGATCAAAATGACATTGGATGATAATCTCACAGAACTTAAAGGTGTTATATCAAAAATAAAACACCAAAATCGATTGAAAATACTTGGTTTCTTTTTAATTCCTGTACTGTTGGGTGGTTATATAATTAGAAAAGCCACTCAACAAAAAAGGAATTTAACGTTATTGAAAGAAGAGATTCTTGATAATGTCGAAAAAGACATTAAAATGTGGATTGTGGATACAAAGGATATCGAGGGGGCAATAAACGACACGTATCTAACATATCATACACGAAAAGATTTAGTTGAAAAATGTGATTATTATTTAGATGCGCTTTCATTTTTAGAGTTGAACAAAGTCTTTTTCCAAAGTTCATCAAATCAATTTGTTGTCAAATCTTCTCATGCAACTTTATCATTCAAAAAAAATGTTGTGAACTTTTCGAATGAACATTTCGTTGAACGAAGGATGAACGAGTACGGCTATCTATTTAACAAATCTCCTTTTCCCCTGGATGATTCTCAAAAGAGAGCTGTAATAATTGATGATACGCATAATTTAGTCGTTGCGGGGGCCGGTTCCGGAAAGACAGAAGTTTTGATAACGCGGGTTGCTTATCTTATTGAAAGAAAACCGGATGGAATAAACCCCGAAAAGATTCTGGTTCTTGCATATCAGAACAAAGCCGCAGGGGAAATAAGAAAAAGGTTGAAAGAAAGATTTGATGCTGATGTGAATGTAAAAACATTCCATTCATTTGGTCTTCAAATTTTAAAACAGTCGTATAAAGATTCAAATAGGGCTTTGCCTGGTATGCAACTAATAGGTGACAATTCTGAGGCTATTTATCGAAATCGCATAAATTCTATTTACAGTGATGCTCAAAATTACGCTGATTTCCATAATGATATTATCAATTATATGAAATCATATGGTGATAATAAAATAACGAAGCCTGAAACTGCGTTTGAAGAGAAAGAAGAATATTACAAGTATATGGGCAATTTGACTTACAAGACTCTTAATGGAAAAGACGTAAAAAGTGAAGCAGAAAGGGAAATAATGAATTTTTTCATTACTCACTACATAAATGGCAATAATATAGAGATTCTTTATGAAAGCCCTGCTGAATGGATGAAGTACATTGGTGAAAATGGCGAACATGTCCCGGAACCAGATTTTTTCCTTCCTGATTACGATATTTATCTTGAACATTGGGGTATTGACAAAAATGGAAGGGTGGCGGAATGGTTTGAAGGTGATAATCCCTCTGAAAAATATAACCGTGATATGAATACAAAGATAAAAGCATTTGCTGAGCAAAACAAGTATTCTTTAGTTGAAACAACATATTGGGAATCCAAAGAAAAGGATTTTATTCAAAATCTTCAAAATAAAATATTAGAAGCGTTAAAAGAAAAGTATCCAGACAAAGATTTCGAATTCTCGCCTGTGCCTCATGAAAAGCTGATTCATAAGGTGTGGGGAGAATGCATGGAATCTGTGAAAAGATTGCCTTTTAACATTGGAACTTTCATAACGATTGCAAAAACATACAGCATATCACCGGCAGAAATCGAAAAAAGATTATCCAATGAAAGTTGGTCTCCAAAACAAAAAGCATTTACGAAATTGGCTCTCAATATTTATAGCATTTATGAAAAACAATTGCGGTCTAATAATCAAATAGACTTTTCGGATATGATTAATCTTGCTGTAAAAGAACTAAAGCAAAATAAAGATTTGTGCAAAAATGATTTTGATCACATTCTCATAGATGAATATCAAGATATCAGTGCTCAAAGGTATGAACTCATCAAATCTTTAATGAACAAAAATGGTAATTGTAAACTATTTTGCGTTGGTGATGATTGGCAAAGTATAATGGGTTTTGCAGGTTCGGATCTTGATTTCTTCGTTAATTTTTCGGATTATTTTGACCATCCAGCCAGAACGGATCTAACTGTTAATTATAGAAGCGTTAAATCAGTTGTTGACACTGGTGCAGAGATCATAAAACAGAATGGTTCATCTCAACTTAAAAAGAAAACCACTGCTAATGATAAAAGTGTGGTACCTGTAAAAGTATATTCATTTGAACAACAGTCCACTCATAAATCAAATTATGGCAATCAGGTGGTCTATTATGATCAGGTGGTTCAACATTGTGTCAATAAAATAGGGGCATACTGTCAAAATGGATATGAACCGGCGGACATTATGATTCTTGCCAGAATTGTAAGCAATTTCATGTTTAAAGAGAAATTATTAAAATGTGCAAAGATCAGTGGTGTTAAGATTTCAACAGAATCAAAATATTTCAACAGCATCCCATTTATGTCAGTTCATAGAAGTAAGGGTTTGCAAGCAAAGGTTGTTTTCATTGTTGATGTTGTTGAAGGTCTCTATGGATTTCCAAGTGAATTAGAAAATCCTGATATTTTTGAACCTGCTATAAGGGGCAGAAGAAAAGATAAAGAGGAAGAAGAGAGGAGATTGTTTTACGTCGCAATAACAAGGGCAAAAGAAGAAGCAATAATTTACACACAAGAAGGTAGGGAAAGCAAATTTCTTGATGAAATCAACGAGCACGTCATTTTTGAAAAAATCGCTCCTTAAAAAAGCATTAGACCAAGAAAAACTTCCCAAAAATCCACGAATCTAACACCCTCCGTCCTGCCTTTCAATAGTTCCGATGTCGTATAGGATTATGTTGCCTTCGCTTAGACTGAAACGTCAATCGATCACTGTTGGGCAAAAGTGCCTCATTGACATTTGACTTTTCGACATCGTCAAAAACTTGGGGTTTTTGCGCCTCCCAATAATCATGAATTTCATACAGTTTTTCATCACCCAATATGGTTTCGATAAGGATGTTATTGAGATGTTCAATATTTTTCACGATTGGTGATTCAAGATCAATGCTGTAGTATGCAGCATTAGCCCTTTTATCTGAGTTCAGTATTCCCCATTCAACAAATTTTTTTGCGATTCGGGTAGCGGTTACTCTTGAAACTCCGACTTCTTCTGCCAATTCCGTAATGTTGAAATCAATTCCGTCAAGCGGTAAGAGGTATTCAAGCATTCTCAATTCACAGTTGTTTCCCAACAAGCCTTCAAAAGGTTTCATATTATTATCACTCTTGTGTTTTATTGTATCTTTGACAAAATGAATGTCTTAACAATAAAAGTTCCTTGTAAACAGTGAGACTTTTTAATATATTCTGGTGAAATGAATTATGGCAAAGAAAATTAACCACAGAGGACACAGAGAGCACAGAGGAACATTGCTTTTTTCTCTGTGTCCCTCTGTGTTCTCTGTGGTTTTTCGAACCATTCCAGAAGATAATAAAAAGTTTCTAAACAGTAGTAGTAATTCTTAATATAAAAGTATATGTGAATATTATTTTACAATAGTGTTCAATATACTTTACAGAGGTCGCACTCTGCCGTTTACCACAGAATAATCATGAGATCCTAAAGCAAAACTAGTAATTTTAATATCTGAAATGTAGTATTTGATCTCTTTTTTTCGTATTTGTGCGATGTATCCTTTATTCAAGAGAGATTTTATGGACTTTTCAAACTTGAGTTGTGGTGGATATTTTCTTTCAAATATGTCCTCTAATTTTTTGCAATGCTGTCCTCTATTCGAAGCAAAGTTTCTATTTTTGTACAAAAAATTCAAAATAAAAAGTTCATTATCCGAGAGTCCACATGACATTTTTTATCACTTCGATAGTTTATACAAGAATTATCTTTTTTCTCACTTCAGTATTTATTAACTTAAGTGCTTTGTCATGTGTCACGAATTACTTTTGAAAAAATCCAACCAACTAATCCAACAACCATTTCCACAAACCCACATACCTGATGCTCTTATCACCATACATCTCAACATCCTCCACATCATCCGTGATAATCGTACCCTCACTTAACCCGAACTCATCCATAGCTTCAAGCAATCCCGCAACCTCGCGCTTTTTGTTTTGCCCTGTCAGGGAATAGCAGACCTGTATCGCCTGTGTGACATCTTCTCCCCTCATAACCAAAAAGTCGCACTCATTCTTACCCCTGTAATAATATACATCCCCATCCGCTTTGTATAGTTTCAGGAATACCGTGTTCTCATAAAGTTTGCCCAGGTCTTCACTGAACTTGAAGCTCACAGTATTGCGCAGCCCCTGGTCGATGGCATAGACCTTGCGCGGATTTACTTCCTGTTCCTTGAGTGAATAGGAAAATTTCTTCACGAAAAATATCATATACGCATCGCTGAGGTGATCGGAATACCTCTCAACACTGTTTAAGCTGATTCCTGTGAAATTTGCGATTTTCCGAAAAGATGCCGGAGCTCCGACATTGGTCAAATAGTATTTCGCAAGACTTCGCAATTTATCAATTTTTGTAACCTTGTATCGCTCGGCGATGTCCCGAATAATTACATCATTGAAATATTCGCGCAGAATCTCGCTTTTACCTCCCAGCAGGGTAACAAGGGGGAACCCGCCGGATGAAAGATAGTTTCGCATCATCTGCCTGATCTTCAACTTATTTGTCACAATATCCAGTTTAGTATCCAATTTCAGGCCATTGAACTCCAAAAACTCCCTGAAGGACAACGGAAATACATGGATATCGGCATGCCTGCCTGTAAGTGCTGTGCCAGGTTCCTTGCTTAGCAACTTTGCAGACGAGCCTGAAACGAAGATATTTGCACTCCCCTTCTCATGCAGTGCGCGCACAAAACGCTCCCAGCCTTCAATGTGCTGTATCTCATCAAGGAATATATTTGGGGTTCCGGTGGGTTGTACGATCTCAAGAAATGCATCAAATGCATCAATTAAAAACTCGACTGACAACTCACCAATAAATTTTGGTTCTTCAAAATTGAAATAAAGGAAATTCCTCCTGTCCTCTCCCCTGTCGATCATTCTTTTGATATATTGTTTCATCAGGGTAGATTTTCCAGACCGCCTGACTCCTGTTATGACAACGACCTGTTTTGTCGCCATCATATCTTCAAATTGCTGAAGATACCATTCCCGCAAGATCCCACAGTCAGGGGTATGTGACCAGAAGTTCCATTCGTCAAGGATTTCGATTATTTTTTCTTTTTCCATATTTGGAGTTATGCCCTATGTATTAAAAAGTCCATCGGTCACTTTTGCTTAATATTGACCTATATATAGGTCACTTTTAGCCAATAGTGACTGATAGATACTGGCAGTTTAGCCAATAGTGACTCTTTGAAGCCAAGTCAATACGCCGCAGGCGGCGTATTTCATCGATACCAATCCACAAAAAGGCATAACGGGAAATGTCATGATAAAATATATTCAAAAAGAACGCTTAAATTGTTCATTAAAGATAAAATAAAAATAAAAATGTGAGATTACCACTGGCTTTACTTTGTAATTCGTTGGCAATGGCGGAACACGCCGCCTGCGGCGGTTATGCTGGTTTTAGTTTACATTGAAAACACAAAAAAAAGAATGGGCCCGCTGAGATTCGAACTCAGGACCTCCGCCGTGTGAAGGCGACGTCATAACCGGCTAGACCACGAGCCCACATTTTAAAAAACATCTCCAAAAACCATGTTGGTCGGTAGAGTACACTATAATAGAATTAATTGCCTATAAGGATATCGCAAAGCAGTACGAAAACTGATCTTTTTTAATTTCACTGAATATAGTATAGCTTACGATCATGGAAGTCGCCAATATCAGACTCGTGGCATTCCCATGCACAAATTAACATGCTACAATTGCAATGGATGTTCCAATAACGGCAGAGATCGGTATCAACAATGCATTTTTTGTAACAACTCACGTTTTAGAAAATTTCATACATTTTTTTATGCAATCATTATGTTTTTTAGACACGGATTAACACCGATTTACACAGATGATTGAAGAACAGGATGTAGTATTTATGACACAGTTAAAGCATCAC
>JAUVET010000051.1 GCA_030594665.1 Methanosarcinaceae archaeon | reverse complement strand
ACCATTTCTCCTCAATTTCCAGCATGTATTTTGATAATGGTGCAAGTCCCAATACTATCAAGCTCATTGAGAAAAACGTTACTGCAAAAACCTGCACAATAGTTAATTCCTGAAGCAAGAACCAGAGACTAACTATGACTACAACTAATGACCCTATTGTTAGCATTCTCGGATGAGCCCAGAACCTCTTAGTATAATTAGTAAACCAGGACTTCTGACTAAACAACATTGTGAGCATCTTACCAAGCGTGAAAAACGCAACAATGAAAGCCATTATTTCTGTAGGATTCATATTTATTACTAGAAATTAGTAGAATTAAATCTTATATAAATGTATCGTTAGCGAGGGCTTTCTTTCGATTGCGTATAACGTATGCGATTATACGAAGTTGACGAAGCCAATTTGGGAAAGCGAAGTGCAACGAGCTTTCCGTATGGTCGCTGTTAAGTGAGCCGAGCCGTAGGTGCGGGTGCGAGCGAGCCGCTAGAAAATATTATAACTATTAAATGTTATCCATTCATAGTGAAAGAAATAAAAAATGAAAAACAATTAGTACGAGAAGTAAACACAGAACAAGAATCTTACTATTTCGAATTGCAAGCTTCTTGGGGTTTGACTAAACACATGGGGGGCCTGGAGGCCACTAGAGAGCTGATTGAGGCATGCCATATTGATAAAGATTCATATGTTTTGGATGTCGGTTGCGGTGTTGGAATAACTGCTTGCTATATGGCTAAGGAGTATGGCTGTAAAGTGGTTGGTGTAGATCTTTCTGAGATGATGGTTGAGAGGTCAAATGAAAGAGCTAAAAGAAAAAATGTTGAGGACAAGGTTGAATTTAAGATAGGGGACGCACAAGATCTTCCCTTCAAGAACGGAGTTTTCGATGCAGTTATTTGTGAATCTGTGGTTGCATTTCCAAAGAATAAACAGAAGGTGATAAGCGAGTATGCGCGAGTGACCAAACCAGAAGGGTACGTGGGGATGAATGAGGTGACTTGGGTGGAGACTCCGCCGCCAGAATTGGTTGAATACATGTCCCGCGCCCTGGGCCAAGCGGAATTCTTAAATCGTGATGGTTGGAAGGATTTATTGAAAGATGCAGGGCTTACAGACATAGTAGCAAGGGTTTACAAAACCAATGCTTTACGTCAATGGGCTAGTGAAGTTAGACAAATTGACCCTAGAGACTACATGGGCGCATGGAGTAAATTATTCTCTCTGTACTTTAAGAGCCCAAGATTCAGAAAGTGGATAAAGGAAATAAGCGTCCCTCCTAAAAGGGTTTTTAGAATTTTTAAATATATGGGATATGGATTATACATTGCTAAAAAATAAAAAAGCGACGAGCGAGCATTTCACTTAACGTTGCATGTCTGAACTTACTTCGCATATCCCGCCTATTCAGTGTTATATCCGAACATACTTCATCTTTATATTCTTCTGGACGAACTCCAATTATCAGATACCCGCTTCCAGATAACAAAAAAGAAAAAAGCAGGCAAGTCCGACACAAGCCGGACTGCCAAATACCTAAACTTAATCTTAAACTTAAACTTAAATTCACTTAGAATATACCTGCACCGATAAAGAGCGACGAGAACAGGATCGCGATCATGTTCACAACTTTTATCAAAGCATTGAGTGCAGGACCTGATGTGTCCTTGAATGGGTCACCAACCGTATCTCCGACAATTGCTGCTTTGTGGGCATCCGAACCCTTGCCCCCGTGTGCGCCGTCTTCGATGAGCTTCTTTGCATTATCCCATGCACCGCCACCATTGTCCATTGTAAGTGCAAGTAAGAGACCTACAACAATGATACCTATCAAAAGGCCACCAAGTGCTTCCGGACCAAGTACTATACCAACGATGAGCGGCGTTCCGATCGCAAGGAATCCAGGAATAGCCATTGAGTTGATAGCTGACTTTGTCACGATGTCAACACACTTACCATACTCAGGTCTGGTAGTGCCTTCCATGATCCCCGGAATTTCCTTGAACTGGCGACGTACTTCAGTAACAACTTCAAACGCTGCAATACCGACTGCACGCATTGTAACTGCACTGAACAGGAATGGAAGAAGACCACCAAGGAACAGGCCCACAAGAACCACAGGGTTGTCAAGACCCAATGAACCTGCCTCAAGACCAACCTTGTGCCTATAATCTGCGAAAAGTGCCAGTGCACCGAGTGCTGCCGAACCTATCGCATATCCTTTTGTAACAGCCTTTGTGGTGTTGCCGACTGCATCCAATTGATCCGTGATCTTTCGTACACTTTCCGGCAGATGTGCCATCTCGGCAATACCGCCTGCATTGTCCGTGATAGGACCATATGAATCAAGTGCCACGATCATACCTGTTGTTGAAAGCATTGCCGCTGCTGCGATCGCAATACCGTAGATGCCAATTGCAGGATCCGTTCCACCACCAACAATGAAGTATGATGCCAATATACCGGCAATAATAACCAGAGTCGGAAGTGCCGTACTTTCAAACCCGATCGCAAGTCCGGAAATTACGTTAGTTCCTGCACCTGTTTCAGATGATTTTGCAATCTCCTTAACAGGACGGTAACTTGTGGATGTGTAATATTCCGTGAAAACGACCATCAGGACCATTATTCCGACACCGACAAGTGATGCATAATACAACCTGATGTCGCCCATTAATATATCTGTGATGAAATAAAATGCAATAACACAAAGAATTGCTGATACTGCTACGCCTTTATAAAGCGCTTTCATGATCTTGCCATCACTGCCGACCTTTACAAAGAAGATCGATATGATGGATGTGAATATTGCGACTGCCCCAAGCATCATTGGGTACAGGACAGCATTTGGATATACATCAAGTAACATTGAACCAAGCAACATTGATGCTAAGAGTGTTACCACATAGGTCTCGAACAGGTCTGCACCCATTCCGGCACAGTCTCCTACATTGTCACCAACGTTATCGGCAATGACACCTGCATTTCGTGGGTCATCTTCAGGTATCCCTGCTTCGATCTTACCAACAAGATCCGCACCGACATCGGCTGCTTTCGTAAATATTCCGCCGCCAACCCTTGCGAACAGACTGATGAGACTTGCACCGAAACCAAATCCGATAACAAGGTCTACATCACCATAAAGAATGTAAAAGCCGCTTGTGCCCAGAAGAGCAAGACCGACAACTGCAAGGCCTGTGACCGCACCGCCCCTGAAAGCTACGGACATTGCTTTTTGCAATCCCTTTGTAGCAGCCTGTGTTGTCCTGACATTTGCCCTGACTGATACACTCATTCCAACATATCCGGCAACTGCAGAACTCACCGCACCTACAATAAATCCGATTGCGACCTTTGTGCCGTCAGGCAGCAATACAAATATCAACGCTGCAAGAATGACTGCAACCACTGCGATCGTTTTATACTGACGATTCAAATATGCCATCGCCCCTTCCTGGATCGCGGCTGATATATACTGCATCTCTTTATTGCCGGTATCCTCTTTCAGGACACTGCGTGCGAAAAATGCAGAGAATACCAGACTTACCAGACCCGCAATGGGAGCAAGATATATCAAGTTCTCAAAATTATCCATATTAAAACTCCTGTCAATTTTTAAATGTGTTTTAGAATGTTTGGTATTATAATACGCAACCTATAATAATTTATATCGACTGTATGAGGCACTATCCCATTTACCAGTTATTTTTAAGATGCAGATTAACGCTGATTCACGCAGATTTAAGGTTGCATCTGCGTTACCTGCACGCCCTTAGGCGTAGCAGGCACTCAACTCCGTAGGAGGTGAGTGTATCTGCGTCTAATATAATTGTTGAAATCACTGGATTTTGGAATTGTGCCCTGTATGAATACATTTTATAATAATAAATTATAATGCACCTTAATTACTCCTTTTTATGAAGCAGGTTGAAATGGGATACACTCAATATGAATGTATCGATTGAACAAAATTTCATACTGTCACATACCACCTCCAACCTGTGACAATTCGAAGCTGATATCATCCGGTACCGACGCAGTAAATACAAAAGTATTACATCGTAATCCCCTGGCATGGCGGATAGCATTTTTCTGTTCGTCAGTAAGTTCCTTGCCATCACTTACAATACAAAATGACTTCCTGTCGCTTCCTTTTACTATAAAATCAAAGTACTGCGCATACGCATCCAGAAATTCTATGAGCTCTTTTAATTCATCCCATTTCTCACACATATGCACCCTTTTCGTCGCCGAGTTCTCAACATACCAATCCCGACTCATATAAGGATAATCATCATACTGTTCATCCAATTGCTCAAATGCCCTGCGTATCTTACCAGCGTCGTTGTTTAAACTGATCCAGTTCCAGTTCTGGCTTGAAAAGTGTCGTGCTGCAACGATCTCAATGATCGCTGCCTTATCTTCGTGTTCAAGTTCCATGAATATATCCCTTCCTAAAAATCATCATCCTGTGCATAACTCCTGTTAAACTGCAATGCTAACTCCGCTTTTTTCAGTTCGCGCCCCAGATATCCCGCATGTTCCAATGTAGACACAAGTCCCATATTAATAAGTGTACCCAACACCTCACTTGCCTTTTCCCCGACAATACATGCATCCCTGTGTCTTGCCAATATCATGCCGCCTGCACCACTGCTAAGATCAGGCGAAATTTCGATCCTGACACATCCGGCAGGGTCCATGCGCCATGAACTTGCCCCTTTTGTCCTTGCCCCTTTCCCTTTTGCATCAATTGTACCGGAAGGAACAATTGCATCTTCACGCCGCCGTTTTTCTTTCATTACCAAAAGATCGATACCGAGGTCTATTGGCGAACTGTCCCTTTCTTTTGATAGAACCATCATTTCCGATGCGGTCTTTAGCTCATATATTGACCCCTGAGTCTTATTGCTAAATTCGGGGGTGAATAGGATACTTGCACTCACATCAGCCGCAATCCCACAAAAAGCGGCATTGACACCTGTAGATTCCGCATCAATGAGTTCCGTCACATTGCCGACACCAAAAAAAAGCGGTATGTCGGGAAATTGCCGGTTGAACTCATAATAACGCACGATCGACCCTGCAATTCCATGTCCGATCGGATCAAGGACAGGATCTGCAATGATGCGTTTAATTCCTGCTTCCTGCGCGGCCTTGATATTTTCAACCAGACTTCCAATACCTGCACCTGTGTCGGGAATTACAACCGCAGCAGCTCCTGAATCTGCAACATCGCACCCGATTTTGTCAATATTACTGCTGTTTAAACTTAAAACAATATCTACGCCAGTGTCAAGCGCCCTCTTTAACAGTTCGGGTTCAAGTGTATCAATACTGATCGGAATTGTTGGAATTGTTGGATTTGTTGGATTTGATGGATTTGGTGGAATTGATGGAATTGGTGAAATCGATGTGACCTTGCGCGCGGTCTTTATTGCGCGTTCCACATCATCCGGCGTTGCACTTAGTGATGCGCCAAGGTCGATGATGTCTGCGCCTTTTTTGATGAACGAGGTTATCATGCCGGATAGTGCCTGTGTATCAAGACCTGTGGCATCCACAACTTCTGCCATTACTTTCATGCGCGCGCCACCGCCCAGTTTCATAGGGCCGATGTGCATGAGCGCATTGGCATTGGTCTCGATCATTTTCACAGTATCAAGTGCCATGTCCCGCTTTACATTGGTAAGCAGTTCACACGCAGGAATGGTTGTTGAAAAGTCTACCTTACCTGCGAACGGTACAACATATTCCAGATCATAAGCATGCTTGGGGCCAAGATATATTTCACAGCCGAGTTCTTCTGCGACATTGGAAAAGTTCCCGGATACGAGTCCCGGAACAAAGATCAGATCGTAATTCCCAGGCAAATTGCCGGATGCTTGTTGTGCTTGCTGTGTTTGGATCGCAGTCAGCAATTTACGGGGAGTGATAAAAGCGGCAACATCAGTGTCTATAACTAAAACATCTGCTTTTGATCGTACAGCAAGCCGAACCGTCTGTTCTGCGAGATGTCCGGTAGCAACTAGAATATTCATGGCTCTGGATTAGATCTAATAATAAAAATAAATGTTTATAAAATACCGGTTCGGTTCATAATTATTGAAAAATAAAAAAAAGAAAAGGTCAGGTCCGATCCCGGATAGTTAAACCTGAAACCGGATTTGACCTGGTGGTACGATATTTGATCCCGATTACTGAATAATGTCAATGAGCGGGACAATGGTGTTTCTTCCACCGACCGGTTCAAGTATTGTACCACGGGACATGTTCGTGCTACGGGACACGTTCGTGTTGCGATTCGTGCGACCGTGTGTGTTCTGCATTTGCGGTGCTGCCCTTTCAACTATATTTGCATCATACTGCGGACCAAGGACTTGTGCGGACTGGACACCGGTCATTATTGCCATGACACGGATCTTACCTTCATAATCATCTCTTATGCGTGAACCCCAGATGACATTTGCATCAGGTGAAAGTTCATACGTAAGAGATTGTGCAACTTCTTCCGCCTCTTTTAAGCTCAGGTCAGGTCCACCTGTGATGTGTACAAGACTGCCTGTTGCGCCTCTGTAATCCACGTCAAGCAATGGATGGTTCAATGCTGCACGGACAACATCAGTGCTCCTGTCCTGTCCCTTTGCATCACCGACTAGCATTACTGCGACGCCACCACATCCCATGATCGCCCTGATGTCTGCATAATCAAGGTTGATAAGAGATGGCATGGTTATGGTTTCGGTTATTCCTTTCACGGTTTCGGCAATCAACTGGTCCATTACTGAAAATGCCTGCTCGATCGGGAGATTTGGCACGTAATCCAGCAACCTGTTGTTGTCTAAGACGATCACAGTATCAGCAGCGCGGCGGAATTCTTCCAGACCTTCTTCTGCCTTGACTGTGCGTGCTCTCTCAACCTTGAACGGACTGGAGACCATACCAATTACGATCGCGCCCTGTTCTTTGGCAACTTCTGCCACTATAGGAGCTACACCTGTTCCGGTTCCACCGCCCATGCCTGCTGTTACGAATACGAGGTCACTGTCCTTAAATACCTCTTCAAGTGTACCGCGTGCAAGCTCAGCCGCCTTTTTACCGATTTCAGGATAGCCGCCTGCACCAAGTCCACGGGTAAGTGTTTTGCCAACAAGTATTTTTTTGTCGGCACGTATGTGGTCAAGATGTTGTTTGTCAGTGTTGATAGCGATAGTATCTGCACCATCAATACCAATAGTGTATAGACGGTTTATGGTGTTGTTGCCAGCACCACCACAACCAACGATTGTGATCCTTGGAAGACCAAAACCTTCAAGTCCATCATCAGCTGCAATCGTCTGTCGATACTCATTCTCTTTCTCTGTGTGTTTTAATGCTTCTTGAACTATAGACTGCACATTCATCCCCTCTCTTGGATTTTGCATTTTTGTCGTTCTATGTGATTTAACTAACTTTTATGTAAGAGATGCTAACATCTCCGACCTACGGAGTAGTTTTTCACCTCTTTGATCTACAAGATCACGCACAGCCGTCCTGATTGCCTCGCTTACAGACGGAAATTCCCCTTGATTTACCATATAGTCGATCATTTGTAGTTGCTGTTCCGGGAGTCTGATCGTTATACGCTCCATTTTTAGTTCGTCCTTTTTGTTTATTCATCCGTCAGACAGATGCCAGACATGCGTCTGACAAAAGTCAGACGGTGGTCGGACCTATGTCTGCTATTTGTCTGCTGAAAATATGACGCGTGTCTGACTTACTATTTGTACATAGTTGTATATAAAGATGTCGTATGCTATTTCGACAATATTATAAGATGATGATTTTCAAAACTAAAAAAAAGCAGGTGTTTTGATGCTTTGATCGAGAAAAATCTCCCTCCGGTCGATTTAACTCGAACTATAAAATTCTATAAATTATATACTACAAGGAAAAAAATACCAAAACCGCAATACCTTTAATGGAAACATTCACTGCTTGGGTAAAACGTTGCGACGGCGCACCCAACCACAGCAGAGCTACGGGATATGATAATTGTATTCGTTTAGCAAGTGCGCCGCTGTGTTGTGGCGCAGGTAGTTCAACGAATTAAAGATCAAAACGGTGCTACCACACGCGCGTAGCGCGGGGTCTGGCAATGTTCATCTATCACATTTCAAATATTGCCTTGATCCTATCCAAGATATTCATTAATTGTACGAGCCGCCAGTTTCCCTGCACCCATTGCACTGATAACAGTAGCCGCACCGGTAACGACATCCCCACCTGCGCAAACACCATCGATCGATGTCATG
>JAUVET010000225.1 GCA_030594665.1 Methanosarcinaceae archaeon | reverse complement strand
GATCTTCCTTGGAACCGGTGCAGGATTGCCAAATTTCATGGGAATCGATGGTGAGAACCTCAATGGCGTGTATTCCGCGAATGAGTTTTTGACACGTGTAAATCTCATGAAGGCGTATCAGTTCCCTGAATATGATACTCCGATCAAAAGGGGCAAGCACGTGATTGTTGTGGGCGGCGGGAATGTGGCTATGGATGCTGCACGATGTGCCTTAAGGCTTGGTGCCGATGAGGTTAGTATCGTGTATCGCCGCAGTGATGAGGAATTGCCTGCAAGGCGTGAGGAGATCGAGCACGCAAAGGAGGAAGGTATCGTATTCAGATTGCTTACAAATCCGGTGAAGTTACTGGGTGATGAGAACCTGATGGTTACAGGTGCAGAGTGTGTCAGGATGAAACTTGGCGAGCCCGATGAATCCGGTCGCAGAAGACCTCAGGTGATCGAGGGTTCCGAGCATGTTGTTGATGCGGATATTGTCATAATGGCAATTGGGACATCACCAAATCCATTGATCTTTGAAGGAGCAGAGGGATTGGAAGCATCCAAATGGGGAACCATCATTGTTGACGAGGCAGGCATGACATCGATCGATGGTGTTTGTGCAGGCGGAGATGTCGTTACCGGTGCAGCTACTGTTATCAGTGCAATGGGTGCAGGGAAACTGGCGGCTAGTACCATCAATGAGTATCTTGAGTAGCGATCAATTGTATCATGTCAAGTGGCTGTGTTTCGTCGAATAGTCCCAAAACCGTTATATGTTTTGAAATATATGTAGCCAGCCAACGACATTCTTATTTACTATGTCATATTACAAGTTAAATCATATTTCAATTATATCATTATAATCACAGGTGAGACCATGGCAAGATTTCCAGAAGCAGAGAACAGGATCCTTAATAAAAAGATATGTATGAAATGCAACGCAAGAAACGCTGTAAGGGCAACACGTTGTAGAAAATGCGGCTACAAGAACTTACGCACTAAATCCAAGGAAGTAAGAGGCGGCTGATCGAATTCATGCAAGTGGAAGAGTACCTGAATGATATTGTAGAACGTGAAGGTACGGTTCACTTAACTCTTTTAGATCCTGCATCACAGTCCCCGGATGAGGCTGGCGAGATTGCTCTCGCGGTAACAGAGGGGGGCACGGATGCTATTATCGTTGGGGGGTCGACAGGGGCCGGTGGCGTATTGCTGGATCAGACTTTGCTCAAGATCAAAGAGCAGACTGATAAACCTACAATACTTTTTCCCGGCAATGCAAGCGGCGTGAGTATACATGCCGATGCTATTTTTTTCATGAGCCTGTTAAATTCACGCGATGTGAATTATATTACTGCAAATCAGGCGATGGGTGCACCACTTGTTTATAAGTATGGGCTTGAGGCTATATCGATGGCGTACCTCATTGCCGAGCCTGGCGGAACTGTCGGATGGGTTGGCGACGCAAAGCTTATCCCACAGAAAAAGCCTGAAATTGCAATGGCTTATGCTCTTGCCGGTAAATACATGGGTATGCATTACACGTACCTTGAAGCAGGTTCGGGTGCGGACAAACCAATCAATCCAAAGATGATCGGTATGGTCAAACACGCACTTGGTGACAACATGCTAATTGTCGGAGGCGGTATTCGCGATGGTGCAACAGCCAAGGTGAGTGCCATGGCAGGTGCGGACATGATCGTGACAGGCACCATTGTTGAAGAGACAAAGGATGTCAGATCAAAGATCGAAGAACTTGTCTCTGCCATTAAGAAATAAGTGGTTGACGTTTGTCAACTGCGGCGTTTTCACTTTTTATAATATTTTATTGGTTTTTGATGTCAGTTGCTGAGCGTATAGGTTATATAGACGTACAAACATCACGAATATACATTCTATATAACATTTTGTAAAACATACATAAGTTATCAATAAAGGTGCTATCATGCTTAACGTTTCCAACATCGTCAAAGACTATGAAGTCAATTCTGAAAAAGTACGGATACTAAACGGCATTAGTTTTAGTGTCGCAAACGGAGAGATTCTCGGCATTACCGGAAAGAGCGGTAGTGGAAAATCCACTCTTCTTAAGATCCTACGCGGAGTCGAACCTTTTGAAGACGGCAGTTTTGAACTTGACGGCGAATCGTTCAATCCTGGATCAGGCATGAAAGGAACCAAAAAACTGGGCAAGAGCACTGCAATTCATCTTCAGCGCACATTCGGACTCTGGACCGGACCTGCGATCGAGAACATTATCAGGAAATTGAACTATCTCCGTGAAGGGCAAGAATCACTTCTAAGGGAGGAATCTCCTTACTATGAAGAGATGTATGAAAAGTCAATGATGTATCTCAAACTCGTTGGAATGGAACACAAAGCACTGCATACGGCAAACCTGCTCAGTGGCGGCGAGAAACAGAGGATCATCATTGCACGCCAGCTTGCAGCAAACCCTAAACTCCTGCTTTTGGACGAGCCTGTGACAATGACAGGACCTGACACGAAACAGGAAGTGCTGGATCTAATTAAGGACCTTAAGAATACCCTGAACATTCCAATTATCGTGGTATCCCACCTTCCGGAAATTCATATGTATCTTTCGGATCGGCTTATCTATCTCGAAAATGGAGAGATCCTTGATGAAGGCGAGCCGAAAACCGTGCTTAAGCATTTCCTCAAGGACCTGAAACCGCAGGTCGAAATTACACCGGTTACCACGAAAGAACCTATCATTCAAGTGAGGGATATTTCTAAACGCTTTGCACTCATAAGAGTTGGCGAGGTACTGAATATCAAGAACTTGTCCCTTGATATCAACAAAGGTGAGATTGTTTCATTTATAGGACCTTCCGGTGCCGGAAAGACTACCCTTTTAAAAATGATCGAAGGATTAAGCGATATTAAATCCGGACATATCGGCTACTTTAACGATGGTGAATGGGTAGACATAACCCAATACAGCAAGAAACGTATGGAACTACGAAGAAAGATCAGTATCATGCATCAGGAATTCACGATGTCCCCGCATTCGACGGTAAGACAGCAGATCGCTTTCAGATTGAGCATTAAAATGACCGGTGCGATCGAATATGCAAGAAAAAAGGCTGCCGAATTAGGAATATCAGATGAAATGCTTGATATGATCTATCAGCTTCCGGATATGTCGGAGGATGATAAAGCACAAGCTCTGCAGGATATGAATATGTCAATTAACATATTCCCTCAATTGTTCCCTCATGTTCCTGATACGGATGTCGAGAAATATTCAAAAGAAGTATTTGATGCAATGGACCTTCCGATTGAAGTCCTTGACAAAACACCGGACCAGATAAGCGGTGGCGAGCACGTAAGAGCATTCATCGCACTTTCACTGACAACATCTCCTGAGATATTAATGCTGGATGAACCATTTGGTGATCTTGACCCTGTGACACTTCGTGATGTTACCAATTCACTCAAGAGGATCAATGCAAAATTCGGTACAACAATTGTACTTGTTAGCCATCACATTGATTTCGTAAAAGAAGTTGCTCACAGGGCTCTTTTGATCGATAATGGTGAAATAATTGAGGATGGTGAACCCAATGAAGTGTGCCAGCATTTGATCGA
>JAUVET010000193.1 GCA_030594665.1 Methanosarcinaceae archaeon | reverse complement strand
TATTTGTATAGCTGCGTAAATTAGATTGTTCGATCTGAAACTGAAGCTAAAACCAATACAAACGCCGCAGGCGGCGGATTCCCACACCACTGACGCGAACGATATGGGCGTTTTCGCAGCATTTCAACTTATAAAATAAATATAGAATCGCGCAACATAGCGTTTTCCACATACCAATGTTTCGAGAAAATCCTCGCGATGCTCGGATTGACTCGAACTATATAATTCTATGAATTATATACAATTAAAAATGTTCGGGTTTGTCTGACCGATATAGATATAGACACATTTCCATAATGATTGGAATGTGCTGCATGCGGCGGGTTGCTGCTTGGGGTCTAGCAATTTAGGCTATGCATCGACATTTAATCGTAACCAGCTAAACACATACAATTTAAACCTAAACTTACGAAACAACCTTCAATATCCCTATCTTTGGCTCGTAACACATGCCCTTTGCAAGCAGTTTTCGAACTGATGCAACGATCACATTCTCAACCATTCCACGAGATTTTGCGATTATAATAAGTTCCGCATAATCAATGCCTTTTCCGGTATCCATCTCATTCATAAGTTCAAGAATAATATCTTCATCGGGAACTGCATCTTCACCACCCGATTCCGAGCCGACGGATCTTATACAGTCCGCAACCGTATCTTTCAATTTGCGTAAATAATCCGCATCCGTATGATAATAATCAAGAGCCAGACTGATACCTTCTGCAAGTCCATGTGGAATATTATTTTGCACCAGGTGTTCAAACAATTTTGTTCCGCTCAGACCGCACTTAAGTGCAATTGAAAACGCATCGATCCTGTCAAGTGTAAGTTCTGCAGTATCAACGATCCAGCGGTCACGGATATCCGCATCAACGATATTGATCTCTTCAGGTCGAATGGAAACGAACACAGAGCCGTCTTCGGGCTCATATATCCGGGCTTTCCCGACAACTGAAACATATGCAGGAACCTCAAGAGTAGACAAGAATATTGCGGCTTCGGGCTGGTACTGTCCTGCATAAATAATGAACACACCGCTTGGATCAACAACACGGGCCCGCCACAGATCATGCTCTGTTCCGATATTATCGATCTCTGTAACAACTCCTGCAACAAAAAGCCTGTTTATTTTTGAACCCAACGGGCTGACAATGAAATTCGGTGCATGCCCGCCATCATGATTAACCTCATCCGGCTTTGGGTGAATATTGAATTTGGAATTGTTGAACTCCTTTGCAAAAAGACGTTGTGCGACCTCTCTTTCAACCATTGTTTATGCCCTCTTTTTCTTTTTTTGTGTCCGCATCTTTGTCCATTTCCAAACGCTTTTTGAGTGCATTGATACGGTCATTGACATTATCATCCGGCGTCCATGCAGATCTTGCAACTAGCATAAGTCCGAATTCGGTACTTGACGTGTTGCCCTGAACTGCGAGATACTTGCCGGTTAATATCTTTCTCATATCTATAAAGACTGCATCCTGTGACATTTCTTTTCGGATAATATCTTCCGCTTCGGACATATTCTTACCATACACAATTTCGGAAAGCTCGCGGTTCAGCATAACCGATACGGCACCTGTTCCATCATCCAGTATTGCCTTGATCCGCATATCTTTCAAACCTTCAACAGTCCCATGTGCCCGGCATATGTTCTTTTGTATCACACGGTTACATTCCGGGCATCGAATAATAATTCCTGAGCCTGGTCGTATTGATATGATATTTCCAAGTACCACAATATCGAACATACCATCTTTCACCATGACATCACCGATTGGAATAGGCACTGGTGCCATATTGGCAGATCCAAAAGTAAACGGCATATCTTCAGTGGATGTATCAACAGCATTTATTATCGTATTTTCATTGAAGTTTAAGGATGGGACACCCCTGAACATTCGAATGGATGCCTTTTCAAACCTGATGAAACTTCCAATATCCATTCCATCAAGCGTTACCCATGAGGTAAAAGGAAGTTTTGCAGTCTCATCTGCGAGTACACCTTCAACAATTGTCACATCCCCACCTTTGACATTAACGTTCCTGTGAGAAAATTCAAGAATTACTGCCACAGAACTTACGGAAAGGTCAGTATTTGCGACATCGCACAGTTTCTTGATAGGGGTCATGATGAGTTCATCAAGAGATGGCAATACATCATCAGGTAATTTTTCGATACGAGAACGCTCTCCGAAATTCACTTCCGGGTGATTGTGCCAGCTACGGGAGTATGCATTTTTGATCCGAATAGCATCCCCGCTCTTAAGTGAGTAGTCAACCCATGCAGTAAAGATGCAGGCACCACCTTCATCGGCAAGTGTACCTGAAAATATGACAGTTTCCTTGCCGCGCAAGTTTACACTTTTTTCCGTGACATCTATTATGCGCCCTGTGACTTCAAAACCCTTGAGTCCGGCTGTGATATCCTTTATTTTTAGTACCGGCATTGAAGTGGACTTGAATTTTCGAATAATGGTCCGCTTTGCCTCATCAAGAGGTACACGAAAATCCAGAAGTTTTTCGAGTTCTTTTCGTATCTGTGATTCGTCAATACTTATGTTTATGTTTTCGAGCGCCTTTGTTAACTCTTTGATATGAGGCGCCAGTTTATCATCCATGATAAGCCCCCTGGTAAGTGAGACAGTTATTTATCTTTCTATAGGGGTACTTGGCAATAAACATATCTACGTCTTGGAAAAATAAGGAATATATTCAATTTCAGCACTTTGCTAAAAATACATCATTGAATGACTCATTGAATGCACTGATGTTAAAAACCAAACAATGTTAAAGATAATCAAAAGAAGAAAATCATGCCGGAACATCCGGCATTTCCTATTGTTTATTCTTCCAACTCATCTTTTTTGTTCTTGTAAACAAAAACCGCCACACCAACGCCAACTAAAGCTAGCATCACAAATATGAGCCACCAATATGACATTTCCTCTTCAGGTTCTATCTGTTCCGGCACGATCTCATCCACCACTTCAGTGACAGTTTCAGGAGTTTGTACCTTCACTGGCGCTACTTCTTCCGACAATTCCATTGTGATGACAAATGTAGAGAATCCCGTAGTTCTTGCACTGAAGAATACATATTCATCATCCTCACCTATTGGTTTGGTTTCAAGTGTCTCCCAACCGTCATGATATCGCATAACAACAACTGCATTCCGATCTCCGCCATTATCTGCGATCCATTTCTTTTCAACCCTGAACTCAATAGTCGCACCTACCAGATCACTATTTTTAATTCGCCCCAACTCAATGTCATGATAACTGTGTACAGCACCTGATGGTGGAGCAACTTTGATCTCAGACGGTTTGCCCACAAGTTTTTGGATTGTGATCATCACTTCAGACATCGTATCCTTTGCATCAACTGTCACCAAAGTTATGTAGCCTTTTTCAAATTTCAGATCGGCAGATGACACCGGCTCGCTGAATATGGTTCCTTTGACTTCCTTGTTTACTACATTTTCGGGAAGCGGGGTTGGAGTGTTTACTCTACCACTGCTGCTACTGTCGTCTGTTGGGTTCGTTGCTCCTGACTGCACTGCACTCACTGTCCACCACCATGTCTGCATATCAGTGCCGTTTGTGTTGTTTACGAGCACTGATACGTTCCAGTAACCAGCAACTGCACTGGCGTTGGTGTAAGCAACTTCTGTTGATGCGGTGGTGTTCTGCTGGACTATCGATCCATTGATGTACCACGTCGCATTCACGGTCTGGTTGGCTGTGACGTTAAACGCCCTCGTAGCTCCTTCATCACTGCTTACCGGTGTAACAGGTGTGTACGATGTGATGTTCGGTGCTCCTGGCTGCACTGCACTCACTGTCCACCACCATGTCTGCATATCAGTGCCGTTTGTGTTGTTTACGAGCACTGATACGTTCCAGTAACCGGCAACTGCACT
>JAUVET010000106.1 GCA_030594665.1 Methanosarcinaceae archaeon | reverse complement strand
CCATCCCCGGGTAAGATTAAAAAATATCGATCGGCAGGCGGACCGGGTGTACGTGTGGATAGTGGGGTACATGTGGGGTATCACATCTCGCCGTATTATGATTCCATGATCTCTAAATTGAGTGTCTGGGGACGTGACCGTGATGAAGCGATCGTTCGGATGGAGCGTGCATTGTATGAATATGTGGTTATGGGTGTTACGACCAACATTCCATTCCACAAGGCTGTGCTCAGGCATGAGGCTTTCAGAAGTGGTAATCTTACAACCCATTTTATTGATGACTATAATATACTTGATGATGTGAAAAGGGTTGTTGAGGAAGATGCCGAAAAAGGCGCTACACTTGCGTCTGCACTTGATGACCGAGAGCATAAGGTTGCAGCGATAAGTGCGGCGGTCGGGGCTTATGTCAATGCTGTCAAGGATTCGGCGAAACAGTGAACCTTCCAATTTTTCGAATTATTTTTCTGACTTGACTTTCAAAGAAACGCAAATTTACACGTGATTTGATTACAATTTGTGATATTCCAGAAAATGAGACTGTCGGGAAAATGGCAAAACCCGAAACATTTCAACTAATATTACTAAGAAAACACAATTCTCGAAAAAAATAAAAAGTCTATTAGATTTAATACTCAATATTCTTTTTTAGTATTAGTGACGTAACATATCATTGATGAACATACGACGCTTTGTTCCAGATGATTTTGAAGAGGTCTTTTTAATTGAACAAGAGGCTTTTAGTGACCACGATACTTTTGTTTACATCAATTTCTATGAAATGAATATGAACGGATTTCTGGTAGCCGTAAAAAACGATGAAATTGTTGGCTTTGTGGTGGGATACCAACTAAATGAGAACGAAGGACGCATATTCGCACTTGCTGTCAAAGATGAATACAAAAGTCGTGGTATTGGAACCCAGCTTGTCCATGCCATATTGAAGATCTTTAATGAAAACTCAATCCAGTATGCCGGCCTTGAAGTTCGTATAAGCAACGTGCGCGCACAAAAGTTGTACCAGCGAGTTGGATTCGTGCCTTGCTGGATTGAAAAAAAATATTATTTTGATGGGGAAGATGGAATTATCATGAAGATACGAACATCTCCACAATGTTTATTGTATGCTTTGGATAATCCATTGCAAAAACAGGTCATCCCCATCAGAAATGGACCTGCTTTCAAGATTCCGGGTTCTATTTAGTTGCTATGTACAATTTCAGAACCGGCGCGTGATGCAAGTTCATGCATCCTTGCAGATGTTCTTCCAATACCTGAGTATTCATCATCAGATATTATAGAAGCAAGTTCGTTTCCAAGAACAAAGATCGCATGTTTGTGTTCTGCCTTACTGCGATGGATATGTACAGGACTTATAGACAATGAGTGATATTCGTCAAAATCGCAACTGGATTCGTCGCATTCAAAGTGTTTCTTAATCTGTGCCATCAATGTGTGTAGCTGAATTAATTCATCTTTGTGCATAATTACCAACCTACCCTGAAATATATAACAATTTATAACTTATACATGCCTAGCCAAATTAGCTAACATATAATTTAGCCTAATTATTATAGCTAACATATAATTACTATCAAAACTGGAATAAAACCATTGTTGGCGGCAGGCTCTCTCCTACTAATAGTATATATATTTTTATATCTGTTGCTTATGATTAATCATGATAAACCTGGGAGTAAGTGATGTTTCCGGAATATACACCACATATCTTCGGACAAATTGGTTTTATCACCATCTAAACCCATCCTCTCAATCGTCACGGAAAACGGGAACATACTTTTACCCCAACAATTTGAAATAAAGATAACCACTTATTTAACCGGTGAAGCTTAACACGATCCAGTTCCTGACAAACTCATCTTACATGATGAGCATCATTTTCATCCCCATCTTTGCGGAGTCCCTTGGAGCCACATACTTTGAGATCGGATTGATCAGTGCGATATTCAGTGCAGCATCATTCATTTCATCTTTCATATTCGGCAAAGTGGCAGATATACATCGTCTAAGGAGCGTTGTAATACTGGGTATGGCAGTATCGGCAATAGCATTCTTCTTGCAGGTATTTGCATACGATCCTTTATCACTTGCGATTACCAGGGGGCTTGCAGGATTCAGCGTAGGAATGTATCCTGCTGCCCTTATTGCCTATGTGCATTACCAAAAGCGCAGCATAGGCAAGTTCAGTTCATTGGGGGCACTTGGCTGGATGGCAGGATACCTGCTTGCAGCACTTATCGGGAATATCATCTACCTGTTTGCTTTATCCTCACTTTTCTACTGCTTTGCATTGTTCAATGCCATGCGGATGGAAGATATCGAAAGACCCAATATCCATGTTTCATATTTTTCAATTGACACATTCACAAGAAACATTGGCACATACCTGTCATTTTTTGTACGCCATAGTGGTGCGGTAGCTGTATGGACAATATTTCCGCTCTATCTTACATCACTCGGGGCAAGCACATTCTGGATCGGTACCATCTATGCGATCAACCCGGCAGTACAGTTTTTGATAATGCGCCGGCTTGATGGATTTAGTAACGAACGGCTCATTGTCCGGGGTCACCTTCTTTCTGCATTCGCGTTCGCAAGTTACGCTATTGTCCCGAATTACTTTTTAGTCATCCCGGGAATGATCATTGTAGCATGTTCATGGTCTTTCCTCTATGTAGGTTCAAACCAACTGCTTGTTGAGCGTAACATCGACAAGGCAACTGCCGCAGGTCTTCTTAATTCAATGATCGGTGGTGCAGGGGTCGTGGGTGCACTCACGGGAGGGATATTAGCCCAAATTCATGGGTTCGAGGCAGTGTTTATTGGTGCATCAGGTGTTTCGCTGATAAGTTTTGTTATTTTCAAGGTATTTGACAAAACGAGATCCGTGTCAACTCCCGGATCTACCCGAAGTAAATAATTTTGCAATATTGCACTACAAAAGTGCAGAAATTTCGATTGATGATTTTGATAGAGATCCTCAAGACTTTTTATTATCTTCTGGGCACAGTTCCAAAATCCAGTTATCCCAATGAATATGGGAAATAATTCACCGCAGAGCACGCTGAGTACGCAGAGGATCTCACATTGGCAACTCTGCGCTCTCTGCGTCCTCTGCGTCCTCTGCGTCCTCTGCGGTGATTTTTTTTGCCATGATTCATTTAATCCAGAATATAATAAAAAGTCTCAAATCCTCGTTAACAAGATATATTAACAATAAAAAACAACTGAAACCAGATATCATGATTCGCAAATGTAATGAGCATGGATACTTCAGGGGTTACGAATGTCCCGAATGTGGAGAAAACGGCAGGTATGTGCTGGATGATGACCGCGAGGAGAGACTTGGAAGATTTATTTCCGGTGCGCTCCGGCATTTCCCTGAAGATGTAGGTCTTGAAATGGATCAACAGGGTTGGGTTGACCTTGATCTTCTGTGTGATATTATGGAAAGTCGATACAGGTGGGCAACAGAAGAACGTCTGGTCGCTCTTATAGAATCTGATATAAAAAGAAGATATGAGGCAGAAGGCTCGCGCATCAGGGCAAGATACGGTCATTCCGTAAACGTTGAACTGGATTATCCGGGCAATGAATTTGCATATCTTTATTATGGTGTCAGTCTGGAAGAGGCTGATATGCTTTTGGAAAATGGTATTGCACCAATACGCCAGCGCTATGTGCATCTTAGCACTTCATATCGCAAAGCCAATGAAGCCGCATCGGTTCATACTGAAATTCCGGTTGTCATTGAAATTGATGCAGAAACTGCACAGCAGGATGGTTTCTTTTTCATGGCTGTAAATGATGACATTGTCCTGACAGATGAAGTACCACCTGGATACCTGAGTGTTGTAGAGGAATGAAGAGGCAAGAGATATTCTGTTATCTGACAGACACTTCTACGAGACCGGATCCAAATCCCTGATCAAGATCAAGGTCAACTATTTTTTTAACATCAAACTTCACATCAAGGAATTGTTCAGTCACCCAGATGTTTGTTAGTGTATGCTGTGACAGTTCCCGCACGGTATAAGATCCAAACCCGGATCTGCAAAGTCCCATGTATGGGATCAACTGGTCAGAAAGATGTACATCAACACAAGCACCGGAACGCAGTTCTTCGATCATTTCCCTTGCGGCATTCCTTCCAACTTTTTCGGCAGGCAACCCACGTTTCCCAAGTGCGTTTGCACCAATTAGATCGTGCCATAGACCAATCCCGCTGCCTGTTGAGCGACATGCCACACATTCGGTAGTGATGTCACACTCGTATCCCGCATCCATGATCAACTCAGTAGCCGAATCCGCCTGCCGCTCTGCGACATGTTCGGGCAGGTTTGCGCAATGGGATATGCCGTATATCTTTCTTTTATCCTCACGGGATTTTGCCGTGAAATCAAAACCTTTGAGTCCGGAAGGTTTAAGATGTGCACGTACACGCCCGCCCCCTTTTGGATAATATCCGCGTGTAAGCAGGTCGATGTCACACTTATACCCCATCTTTGACAGTGCGCGGGAGGTTACATGTTTTAAGTAATCGGTAGGCGGGGACCATGCTACATCCGTGCCTCCGGTAATGGTCAGTTCAATATCGTCAGATGCACAAACTGCAACAGGCATGACACATTGGAGAAGAAGCGAGATACTACCTGCGGTTCCAATGTCAATATCGTATTTACCCCCTTTAAGTTCCAGTGGAGAGAACGTGATATCGGTCGAGCCAATTGAAAGTCCCGCAACATTTGCATCACACAGCAGGGCAGCCGTCTCTATCGCTTTTACGTGTTGTGCCTTTAACCCGGGGTTGGGTCGGTTCTTTCTAATATTGGCAACCCTGACGTTTTCCCCTGTTACGGCAGACAGGGACACAGCAGTCCTGACGATCTGCCCGCCGCCTTCTCCGTATGAACCGTCTATCTCGATAATGATCCCATCTCCTACATTTTCTTATGTGCATCTTCAATCGCATACATGAGCGGGTCGACCAGCATTGATACCGGGGGAGCATAGCATGTTTCCATTTCCAGTATTTCATTGATGGTTGTCTCTTTTTTAATTGCGAATGCCATGCTGTCGATGCGTTCTTTTACTCCTTCGCCGGCAATTACCTGTGCACCTACCAGATACCTGTCACTGAATATCAGTTTGATAAATATTTGACTCCCATCTGGATAATAACCGGCGCGTGTCAAACCTTTTGAAAATCCGGTTACAACTTTTCGATTATTTCTCATTGCATCATGGCTTGTAAGACCTACTGCACCTATCTGGATATCTCCGGCAATGCAAACCCATGGGTTTGTTATTTGACCGAATATTGAAAGTTTACCGCACAGGTTATCACCGATCACGGCAGCCATCCGCCGCGCTGTGCTTCCAAGTTGGCTTACAAAAGGTTCACCTGTTATAAGGTTATGAACCTGTGCACATTCGCCTCCTGGGAACACATCCGGGTTGAATTCATCTCCAACTTTTGCTTGCAGGTGTTTGTTTACAATGATGCCTCCGCTTTTTCCGATCTCAATACCTGTATTTTGTGCAAGGGATGTTTCCGGCACCACGCCTGTGGAGATTATTACAGTATCAGCCGGTATGTCCATACCATCAATGGTGACGGATTCAACTTTTGTGGTGCCGTTTATTGATTCCGGTATGGTATCGGTTATGATCCCTATGCCCATTACTTTAAGGTGTGCCCTGACGATCTCAGCCATATCCGGATCAATATTGCTTGAGAAGAGCGAATAATTACGGTTGATCAGTATTGTCTTGATCTTGCGTTTTGCAGCAGAGGCTGCAACTTCAACACCTATTGCACCTCCGCCCATGATCACCAGGTTTCCAGTGTTTTTGAACGCATTTTGGATTTTGATACCATCAGATAATGTCCGAAGTGTGAACACATTTTCAAGTTGGGCGCAGGATTTGATATTTTCGGGAATGC
>JAUVET010000215.1 GCA_030594665.1 Methanosarcinaceae archaeon | reverse complement strand
ATTATGGACCTTGATCCTGAAATATACATGACACCTCCAACTGCTGGTTTTGCCCAAATGCTTGCTAAGGATACACTCAAGATAGCACGGGCTAATGGTGTTTATGCACCGTACAACAACGATGACCTGTATAAGTTCGTGCAGAGGACAACGAAAGTCGATACGGGTGTTGAATTCACAACACAGGGCTACAAAGTTGAGTTTTACGATGCAGGTCATATTCCGGGGGCGGCTTCAATTCGTGTTGAAGCAAAAAGCGGTGAGAGTTTGTTCTATACCGGGGATATCAGTACAAATAATACAAGATTAGTGTCCGGTGCGGGAGATTTTCCAACCGCCGATACACTTGTTATCGAAAGTACCTATTTTGGAGAAGAACATCCTGCAAGAAAGGAAGTCGAGTCTGCATTCATGGATTCGCTCCATGAAACGCTTGACATCGGCGGGACTGTTATAATTCCTGCTTTTGCGATCGGTCGAACGCAGGAAATATTGATGTTATTGGATGCGCATGGTATCCATCCTTACGTTGATGGAATGGGGTCCATGGCATACAAGTTAATGATGCAGCATCCCGATTACCTGCGAAATCCCACACATCTCAAAAAAGCGTACAAGAATGCTTCTGTTGTAAGAGGTCGAAAACGGAATTCCATACCTCTGGATTCGTCCGTCATAATCACAACAGCAGGTATGCTGAACGGTGGACCCGTACTTCATTATCTTAATAAGTTGTACAATGACCCGAAGTCGAAGATCATGCTATCCGGATATCAGGTAGAAGGTACGAACGGCAGGATGGCTGTTGATACCGGGGTTATCGATAATGACGGGGTTATCCAGCAGCTCCGTACAAAGATCGAGCAATACGATTTCTCGGCTCACTGCGGCGACAGGGAACTAAAAAATATTGTAAAGTATTTCTGCGACATGGGGACGGAAAATGTCTTTGTGATGCACGGGGACAACACTGAATTGTTTGCGGAATGGATCACGCAGGAAATTGGTGTGGAAGCGCATGCGCCTGCCAATGGTGATGGGTTTGGTGATGAGTTTACCTGAATGAAGCAGAAGACTCCTTCATCACCGTGTAGCGGTAGGGAAGGAAGGATAGTTCACTTCTAATCAAATTTCCCTGACATCCATCACCCGCTCAAGCAACATTCCTTCGACGATGATAGGCATATTACGCTGTGCATCCATAAGTGCATTGCTCAACTTCCATTCCTTTTCTGCATAAATAGTGAGCACAGGCTGGTCTTTCTGAACAGATTCCCCGCGCTTTTTGTGGATAAGGACACCTGCACCTTTGTCAGTTGGCGCACCTGCGAGTCTTGCGATCTCAACCAGCCGCTTGTTATCAAACTCAATGATATAACCATCAATTTGTGCACGCAACTCTGCGGTATGCTCTCCCACCACAATATCCTTGTGAGTAACATTCGGGTCGCCGCCCTGGATCTTTATGATCTGCTTCAATTTTGCCAGTGCCTTACCGTTTTTGATGGTCTCAATAGCAAGATTGTGCCCCTGGCCTTTGGCTGCCACGCCCCCCATCTCAAGCAGCATTCCGGCAAGCACTGCGCTTTTTTCGATCAGGCTGTTCGGACCTTCGCCTGTCTCAAGCACTTTCAATGCTTCAATAACCTCAAGTGCAGGTCCGACAGTCCTGCCTATCGGGGAAGAGCCGTATGTCAATGCGCAATCAACGTTCATACCCAGCCTTTCACCCAGATTTATCAAGTCGCGTGCGAGTTTGCGACCAGCCTGGATATCCGGTATTTTGGTACCTGCACCTGTTGGAATATCGATCACCACATTATCGGCACCAACCGCACCTTTCTTTGCCATGATAGATGCCAAAAGCTGGCAATGGGGATCAACAGAAAGAGGATACTCGATCCTGATAAGTTTGTCATCCGCAGGCGCAATATTTGTCGCACCTCCCCATACAAGGACACCACCGACCTCTTCGGTCATCGTCTTTATCTGTTCTGCATCAAATTCGACTGGTGCGAGGATCTCCATCAGATCAGATGTCCCGCCTGCACCCGTGATAGCTCTTGAGCTTGTTTTGGGTATCATTAATCCGTTCGCTGCAACAATCGGTACGACTAAAAGGGATATCTTATTGCCCGGAACACCGCCGATCGAGTGTTTGTCCATGATGGGATGAGTCTCAAACTCTATCCTGTCACCGGTATCGATCATTGCTTTTGTGAGCCATTCGGTCTCATCGTCACTAAGGTCATTGATATAAGATGAAGTGATGAATGCAGACAGTTCAATGTCACTTAGACTTTCGTCCACAATATCCTTAACAACCAGATAAATTTCGTCCTTCGTCACTTTTACCTGATTCATCATTTTCTTGATAACCTCAGTGGATTTAGGACGTGTTGCAGGAACCACTTCTACAGGATCGGTCCATACTCTTTGAAGCCGCTCTGCGACCTCATGATATACTCCGATCATACCGGGTGAAATCATATCTTCAGTCGTATCCACAATCGCTGTCAAATTCTCATGATCCTTCACATATACACGGTCACCTTCATTGACGCCAAGTTCCTTAGCATCGATGGTGTTTAAGACGACTTTGAATTTTCCGACTTTGATATCAAGAGGTTGTACTTTCAATTGCATTGTTTCACCTTACGTTTTTTGATTGGTTTAATTTGTAGAATTGTATAGTTGGGTAAATTCGACCGGAGGGAGTATTTTCTCGTTGGTTTAATCTGTGGCAATGAATAAATATGTTTACTTTTATGCTGGTGATAACGCCATTGGATACCTGACGTATGTAAATTTAGCGTATTTGTTTGCAAGTGCACTGTTGATAGTTGTGTTGTGTCGCAGGTGGTTTAACGAGTTCTGGATAAAAACGATGCTACCACACGCGCGCAGCGCGGCACGTTCCCATAACACTAACGTGAACGGTATGCATTGGTCATCGGTTAAGGAGTTTGACAGAGTCGGTATGTATTATTTTCTAAAAGACCAATGATTTCATACGATTCTCCAATTTAATATAAATCGAACACGGATGACACGGATTTGACGGATTTTCACGGATTAATTTTTTATCCGTGCGCATCCGTGCAATCCGTGTTCCATTACAATATTACTCTTAATCGATGACATATGGAACGGTATGGACATTTTCTGATACTTTTTATTATCTTCCGGAATGGTTCAAAAAACCACCGAGAAAACAGAGGGACACAGAGAAAAGCCTAAAATGCGAGAGGGGGGAGTCGAACCCACGAATTCCTACGAAAATGGATCTTGAGTCCATCGCCGTTGACCACTTGGCTACTCTCGCATAGGGAATAACGATACCAGTAATACCTAGTATTAATTATAAATCTATCTATCCACCGAGTATTTCTATCCTATGGCGTCATTCTAGCGTCTGTGTAAAAACCGATTTTAATCAGAAAATCCAGTGTATTGAGATTCTATTTTCGATAGCATTCGACCGATTTATATTTTAATAATTTGTTACGGAATCAAAAATGGGCAGTGATCTCGTGTAGTGTAACACATATCACTATATTTGCAATAACATTTGTATATAAAAACGCTATGCTGCATTGTGATATGTTTGTTTTATAATAGTATATAATTTATAAAATTATATAGTCCGAGTTAAATCGACCGGAGGGAGATTTTTTTCGGTTGAAATGCCGCGGAAAAGTCCATATCATTTG
>JAUVET010000029.1 GCA_030594665.1 Methanosarcinaceae archaeon | reverse complement strand
TCAAATGATGTGGCGAACGTTATACTATCATTTTCAACATTTGCCATGCTGCTATGTGCGCATGAACCTTTTTTTCGTAAATTGACCCGGCCGAACCGGAACCAAAAGGCAGCGCGGTTCGATTTTCATTTTTTTTAGACGCAGATTTACGCAGATTCCAGGTTGCATCTGCGTTGATCAGTGTTACCTGCACGCCCTTAGGCGGAGCAGGCACTCAACTCCGTAGGAGGTGAGTGTGTATCGGCGTCTGATATAATTGTTTGAATCACTGGGTTTTGTTGTTGTGACCAGAAGGTAACGAGATTTTCGTGCCAAAAAGAACCGACGTAGCAAAGTAAACCGGTAAATAAAAGTTACAAAAAACTGACGGGGATTAGTATAGTAATGTTTTCTTCCGCCAAATATTTTGTTTTAAAATTTAATTTTTCCATACCATTCATCTATTAGTTTTAAGCAGATTCAACCCATTTTCAGTAATCCTGTATTTTTGTTTTGGGCTGTTTGGCTTATCTGGAATTGTTAAACAAATTATGCCCTGATTCAATAGTATCTTAAGGGATTTTTTTAAGATTCCGGATTTTGGTTTTTGACTTAAATTGATTGATATTTCTGATATAGAAAGATCACTTTTTTCCAATAACATAATTATTCTTGATTCGGTATCAGTCAATTCAACTGGTGCCTCAACTGGTGCCTCAACTGGTGCCTCAACTGGTGCCTTAACTGGTGCCTTAACTGGTGCCTCAACTAGTGCCTCAATTAGTGCCTCAACTGGTGCCTTAACTGGTGCCTTAACTGGTGCCTTCACTGGTGCCTCAATTAGTGGCTCAACTGGTGCCTCAACTGGTGCCTCAACTAGTGCCTCAACTGGTGCCTCAACTGGTGCCTCAACTGGTGCCTCAACTGGTGCCTCAACTGGTGGCTCAACTAGTGGCTCAACTAGTGGCTCATTTAATGGCTCATTTAATGGCTCATTTAATGGCTCATTTTTAAAATCCGGATGTATCAATAATCGCGTGATAAACTGCACCCGCTCTTCATCAGTTATAAAAACAGGTTTTGGCGAGCCATTATTATTCATAGCAGCTCTTATTTTTCTAAAACCGGTATTTTTACCTTCAGTCAATCTTAACTCTTTTAAAAAATCTCCGATTCGTCGATTTCGATATCTTTTTGATATTACAACCTCATCGTTAATATTATCTTTATTAAGCGGCGGAAGGGGGCCTGGATAGCTTATTATGTCTATCCTGTTAAGTTCAATTCGCACTTCAATAGGCGCATCGATTTCATAACTTTTATGATATACAGCATTTACCAGCGATTCTTCAATTGCAGTATAAGGATATGTGAAAAATCGTATTGCTTCAGCCTGTGTGTTTACTTTCTGGACTCTTTCGCGAATAGCAGCATTTCTTATATACTGCAATGACATTTTTATCTGAGATGAAATAGGACCTTCAAATTTTTCCTCTTCGAATTTATCACCGATCCTGTCATGAAAAACAGTTACTTCAATCCACGGAGTCTTGATATATTTTTCAGGATTTTGTGAAAACATCAAAAGACCAATATTTTTTGGTTTCAGGAATTCTTTTGGACCATCTACAATATTCAGGCTTTTGCATATATCTTCAAAACTCAAAGTGCCGGGGTCTAAATCTGAATTGATATCACGTAAAAAGACTTTCATCAATTGCAAGTCAAGGTCTTCAACAAATGCATGAGGGTTTATTCGGTCATCGTATGGGATTTGATTGGACATTCCAATTAATTCCCTTTCCTCTTCAATATTTGCAATAACCGTTGCTGATGAATGTCTGATATAATACATGTATTCGGATTTTTTGCCTAATGCTTTTGGCGCTTTGTAAGGTCGTGCAGGCCCTCCCGGACAATATAAAACAATGACCATTTTACCTGAATGCCTGACAGGCTCAATGATCGGAAAATAGGGGTATTGTATTTTGTTCGATAAATCCAGAAGTTGTTTCATAATGCTGTCAACCTGCTTTTCTTCCAGGCCAATTATGTCATGATTATCCGACACTCCCAATAAAATATATCCTCCACCCCAGTTGTTAAAATCATTGGCAAAAGCGCACATTGAATGAACAATTGCTTCTGGATTGAAACCTTTTTTTAATTCAATCCGTTCAGACTCGATCAAATTACCTTCGAGTAGCTGTTTAACACTTATAGGTATTGCCATCATTGCTCACCGTATTTATTTAGTTCTTCTTTCATTTTATTATTATGCCCCGAAGCTCTGCTGCGGTTGGGTGTGCCGTCGCAACTTTTGACTCATAAAATCATTTCCATTGTGTTTTCCACACCAAGTGCAATGCCTTCTACTTCTATTCCGCCTTCACCCTTTGCCCCATCGCCTACGATGAAAAGGTTATTGATAGGGGTTGTATTCTTGACATTAGCATCAAGACCTGATGCGGACCTGTTGACCGGCCATTCACCCGAATGTGATTGTATCAGCAAAACCTCATATTTCTTTCCTGCAAATATGTCTTCTAGATCCTGCAATCCAAGTTCGATCTCCTGTTCAAGTTCATTGAGTTTATCCCACTGCACACACTGGTGGGAAACTGTAAGATGTTTGCCAGGAGGTGCAAGATCCGGGTCAATGTTCGTGACCTCGTTTATGCCATTTACCCGTCGTGCATAAGGTGTCAGCAGCACACCACCATGTCCGATCAAAGGCTCATCGGCAGCCAGGCATATCTTTACACCGGCGGAAGGTCTGATTTTTTCAAGTTTTTCAAGGTACTGCCGGTATTTATCCGATGGATCAACACCTTCGTATAATTTGTTTGTTTCAATGTGTCCGATGTCGCTAATTACAATGTTACCAAAATGTATATTTCCATCGACTTCAACACCGAGTGCCTTATCACCTCCAACCAATACACGAGAAATCTCTTTATCTGTATATATTGTGCCGCCGTTTGATGTGATGACATCTGCAAGTGCATCGACAACCGCCTTGCAGCCCCCGATCGGAACACCTGATCCGCTATAGCGATAGAGGTTTGAAAATATCGAAAATGCTTCTTTTACAGAGGTGTCTGCACCTTTCAGGCTCAAAGACCAGCCGCAGAACGAATCTGAAAGTTTTACCAGCCATTCATCTTTGATATATCGGGTGAACCATTCTTCAAATGAGCCGTTTTTTGGTGGAAATGACTTTGTTACAACCATTAAAACAGCAATCTTCAGCCGATCGATTGCAGAAAGCGGATCCGGAAATTTTCCAAAAGGAATGTCTGTGTATCCGTTCTTGTAATCAGTGTCCCCTTTTTTTAAAGGAATGCGTATCACTGACATCGGGTCAGAGCGCACAATGTTCACATCGGCACCCACACTTTCCAGCATTTGTGCCAGAGGTCCGGTAGGTCCATGTGGTATCATGTGAAGGGCACCTGTTGAAAGACTGAAGCCTTTGTAATCAATGTTTGTGAACCGGCCGCCGATCATTGGCATTCGCTCGAACACCTCCACCTCATAACCGGATGTGGCAAGTTTTGCTGCGCTCAGGAGTCCACCAAGTCCGGCACCGATTACCAGTGCTGTGGGTTTGGGTACATTGTTCATACCGATACCTCAATGGCTTTCATTGGACAGTAGCTTACACATACTCCGCACTCAATGCAAGCATCCGTGATGTGTGCTTTTCCTTTGACCTTGATGGCATCAGTTTTACAAAACGGCACGCATTGACTGCATCCAACACAATCTTGATTAATTCTCATTAACGATCCACCGGAAATATCCTGAAAGATTCAACAATTTTGGTAATTTGGAGACTTTTTATTATCTTCCGGAATGGTTCGGAAAACCACAGAGGGCACAGAGGGCACAGAGGGACACAGAGATAAAAAGCAATAGCTTTCTGTGCTCTGCACATCTTGCGGGGTAGCAGGCACTCAACTCCGCAAGAGGTGAGTGTCCTCTATAATTGATTTTCTTTGCCATGATTCATTTTATCCGGAATATATTAAAAAGTCTCGTAATTTGGTTTATTACTAAAGCTCCCAGTGAACAAAAGGATTACTATTTCAAGGCTTTTGGTAGCACAGTTCTAAAATCCAGTGATTCCAGTGAATCTATAAACTGCAGTATACGACTACAAATCTGTGTAAATCCGTGAAATCCGTGTCTTTTAATTTTTTCAGACACGGATTAACACTGATTTACACGGATGTTATCTAAAATCGGTGTCTGAAAAAAAAATAACTGGAAAATGGGATCATGCCCTTTTGGTGTCAATATGGTTTTAAGTATTTACTTGTTATTTTACCGGATTTGCATAATCTGTTATACAAATGATGATTTTGTTATCAAATCATTACAACAACGAAAAATATATCATTTATGATTGTATAAATAATAAACTATTATGGATGAGGTAGATTTTGCGATCCTTGAGCACCTGTCACATAACAGCCGGATGCACAGTACGGAGATTGCAAATAATTTGGAACTGGCAACATCAACAGTTCACAAAAGAATCGAAAAGATGCGTGAATCAGGCGTCATCAAGGAGTTTACGATAACGATCGATCCGGCAGTTGTAGGTCTTAATATTACAACGTATATTGGTATAAACATTGACCACAGTAAAAGGATCAATATCATAAACAAATTGAAAGGAATACATGACATTCTTGAGATCAATGAACTTCTGGAACCTTATGACCTTTTGATAAAGGTGCGCACATTTGATATACACTCATTGAAAGAGAATGTATTGCATGTGCTTAACAATCTTGATGGGGTCAGGGATTCAAGTAGTATATTGACAACTAAATGCCATAAGGAAAAGGCTTGTAATATATTGAGAAAGTGATGTTTAAAATGTGGATGTCCTCAATGTTGAGTGGGTAAATATTAGACGGGATGAACAGGATTTACAGGATGGGGTGAGTCATTTGTATCCTGTCAATCCTGTTCATCCAGTCCATTAATTCAGGCAATGCGATTCTATATTTGACGATATATCCTAATGTCGAGTCAACCATGCAATGTAGCTAGATGGAAGGGGTTAAGATATATGCGAAAAACGACGCGACCGCGCGAAAGCGCGGCACGTTCCCACACCATGAACATGAAAATACAAAACGGTTTTCAGGCGGTGTCGTATTTGCATATCTGAGAATTACATGGTTGGGTTTGGGGTTATGGGTTTGGCAGCAGTGGAATGCGCAGCCTGCGGCGATTGTGTTGGTTCTAGTTTCAGATAGGACAATCGAATTTAAGCAACTATCTGACCACATTTATACAAATACCAATAAAGAAGATGCACGAGTGAATCTGAATGTTGCCAAAAATATGATAGCGAAGATGAAGTATCACAGGCGAGATAAAGATGTTGTGGAAATAGAAGAAAAACTGCTGTAATCAAATTTCACACACAAAACGCCAAATCGACTCTTTTGTATCTCTTTTCATGGAAACATATCAATAGCATGTAGTCCATACTATAATTCATATGCAAACCTTCATATATGCAGACCTGCATATATGTTGATGTTCATATAAGTATCAGGTGAAACAAAATATGTTAGGTGATCCGGTAGTAGGTCCTGAATTTCATGACAGGGATATCATTCTGCAAATGTTCGGCAGGCGGCTTGAAAACTTCAAACGCAATACTCGCAGGAACATTGCATTGATCGGACAGCGAAAGTCCGGTAAAACTTCAATTATATTCCAATTCATGTCATCGATGCAGGACGATGTACTGCCTGTATATGTTTATTTGAGCATAGAGAATGGCTACAAATTCATTGAGAAATTTTCGTCTGCAATACTGTATGCATACCTCAAATCCCTGAAACTTACCGACATCCCGAATCAAAAACCAAAAGAACTGTTGCGAACCGCTATGAAATACTGCCCTGAGACAGTTGCATCCATTGATATAGCTCTTGAGGCAAGGGATACTGACCTGAGCAGATCATTTGAACAATTAGTAAATATTCCCACCATTCTTTCGAAGGAAACGGATTCAAAACCCATTATCATACTTGATGAATTCCAGAGACTTGTCGATTACAACTACACATCTGCCCTAGATATATTCCGGGAGAATATCATGCAGCAACCTGACGTATGGTGGATTATATCAGGTTCATCCATCGGAATGATGCAGCGTCTGGTGAGTGAAGCGGATTCGCCATTATACAGTCATTTTGAAAAGGTTTTCGTACCACCGTTCGATTATGAAAATTCGCGCAAGTTCATTAGAATGAAATTTAAAAAAGATGATCTGGTTATTGGTGATGTAAACACATCCCTGCTGGTTTCAATATCCGGGGGATATCCTTTCTATCTGGACATATTGACATTTGCTATAAGCGACCTCGCAATTGAGAGGGGACATAAAAAGATATCAAATATCCATATTATCGATGCAATTGCAAATGAATTGTTTAGTACGCAGGGAACGTTATACTTCCATATTTCAGAATTCATTGAGAATTCACTGGACAGGCGGGGGTTTGCGACTTACATTGATCTTATGGTTGCCATTGCAAAAGGAGCGCACACATCAAGTGAGATCGCAAGAGGTGCACATATCAAAGCATCTTCACTTTCAAGATATCTTCGAAATCTCATTGAGGTCGGGATTGTGAGAAAAAGCGGAAGTGTGTACACTCTAATTGATCCGCTGCTTAAACTCTGGTTGAAATATGTGTTTACACTTCGTGAAGATGATTACATACCTGAGATCGGCATAAAACTGGACATGTTCAAATCGAACATCGAGCAGATGATCAGTGTACACAAACAGGAGAACGGCAAAGGCATTGAAGCCAGGGTAAGAGAAGTATTCAGGGCTTTTGACAGTCGCATATCACTCCACGAAAAGAAACTACCGAAATTTGATGAGGTGGAGCAGAGGGTAATCCGGGGGGCCGAATTTGACATTGCAGCACAGTACAAAAATGGATATTGGCTTGTGGAAGTGAAAACATCACCTGTATCATCTAAGATGGTGAGGAATTTTGCATCAAAGGTAGCCGGATCCAACCTGAAAGTAGAAGAGAAGATAATGGTTGCCACTTCAGGGATTGATTCAAAAGCGATGTCATTGGCTATTGAAGAAGGTATATGGGTGTGGGGAATAGAGGATATAAACTTCCTGATGAAATTATATGAAAAATTTCCCATATTGATATGATGATACTGCGCCATTAACACACATCATTTCCCGCGTGTCAATATCTTTGTAACCAATGATTTTTGGGATATGTTCAGGTAGTTTTAATTTCGAGACAATCCGCCGCAGGCGGCGGATTCCAAACATCATGAAAAAGTGAATTGTTCTGACATGCCCCTACACATTCCATGCAGCACATAATCATGCTTGCCCGCGCGCAGCCTGCTATTTATTGTCTAAAATTTGTTTACTTATTTAACAGATTGTGCTTAGAACCATTTTTCCATAATAAAAATAAAGCTGTAAAACCGATTCCTAATGGTAATAGATCATACGGAAACGATATATATTTAGTTGAAAAAATACAAATCAACACAACGCTTCCATAGATTACAATATCTTTTTTCTCTTTGGCTAACTGTCTCCTTTTGGTAAATATGAGTGCTGCTAAAAATACTAATACAATAACAAGTAATATCATGCTTATGTCCATCTTTTTATCTCAAAATGTAAATGAAAAGCCAGTATTTATCACATTATGTCGCCGTATCTTAATTCAAGAGCACCACATTTGCTTCTCCTTCCGTAAGTCCTTGATCTGCTGCGGTTGGGTGTGCCATCGCAACGTTTGACTATTCTGTCTTCTCATTCATCTTTTTCTCTAAATCCTCTAATCGTCCACTAATGATGTTATCTTCGTCATCACACTGTTCAAGACCAAACAAATAAATTTCCCCTGCTTTTTTGTAATTCGGGAAACCTTTATCAATAAATTTTGTCCACATATACATATCGCCCCATCCAACATATCCCCAAATACTGCCAGGATATTTATTTACCAAGTTCCCAAATAGTTTATCGGCGGTTTCGAAATCCCTTAATTCGGCATATGACTCCGCTTCTGCCCTGAACATATTTACTATGATTGAATCATCTGTTTCAGGAAATGATTGACAGAATTCATTGCAATATTCGATTCTTTTTTTGAAATCGGATTTATCTTTTAATCCTGCATTAAATAACTCTATCTCAAAATCCTGACACCAGTTATAAATAGACTGTGTTAATGGTTCTATCATAAATTCGTCGGCTTCTTTAACGGAGTTAATGTAAGTAGGAACAATAGCCAATATAGTCTTCCATGCTCGCGACCATTTTTCCATACACTCATCAAATTTATTATTTTTTAGAGCATCATAGCCTTCTTGCATCTCATCGTCGATCATTTCAATATTGATCTGATCAGGCATGATCCGTTTCCACAATTCGTATATTGCCAGCAAAATGAAGTCCACATCAAAACCCTTAGCATGATAATCTTGTGTTAAATAATAATTTTTTGCCAATTGTATCGAAGATATGGAATTTCGAGTTTGCCTTTTAAAAACATCAACTGAAAATTTGACATTCATTGAATGCAATTTATCTATAATTTCTTCCGTACTCATTTTTCCGATCTTTTTAAAATCCCATGAACGTAACATGGATTCTTTTACTTTTTCCCTGTCAATTGGATAACCTTGTTTTTTCAAGGTATCCTCTACCATTTTAGGATTATCCTTGAATTCTTGATCAAACCTCATAAGAGTAAGACTACTAATGAAAGGTCTCACTCTGGATGGACTTCGATGGACTGTGTTATCTTTTTTCAAACAACAGTGTTTGTATTTTTTCCCAGAACCACAAGGACATGAATCGTTTCTATTGATTTTTTTAGACATATTAATTCACCGCTCAAGTTTATTTAATATCAACTCAATCGGATCAGTTCCTTTTAGGCTACACACCTGCATTTGATAGACCTCAAACCGACCATCGTTTTCCATTTGTATACCAATCTCCTTGTATGTAAAATTTGGAGTAATATTCAAATCCTGAACTACTTTATCGACTAAATCTCTCAACATACCTACCTTTTCAATTTTTATAATCGAGTGTATTACTTCAATGCATGAGTTGATTATTTCTTCTTTGGCCATATCGGGTCTTATTCCATTAGAGTTGTGCATAGGAACCGAGTCAACATGTTTTGCAAGAATTGGTATCTTCTTTCCGCCATCTGGCGTCGATTTTATCATTTGATGGCAACAATGTTCGAATGTCTTTCCTGAACCACATGGACATGGGTTATTTATACCGGTTTCTTGAGACATTTTTATTTTATCTCCATTGTATCTTCTTAATAATTAAGTAGTAAAGACACACTGCTTTTTATATTTTCCGCGTTCCGGATTTTATATAACGATTCGAGTGTTCTGAAGTCTTGACTAAATGGAGAGATTAGGGCGAAGTGCCGAAGGCACGAAGCCAGATACACTCTGTTACCGGAAGTCGCACAAATCATTCCATGAATCTCCCCTCATCTTTTGATGTTGGAAATTTATGTACGTTTTTCTCAAGCCATCCTATTTTCGCTACTTCCTGTATATCAAACTCTGGTACATATAGTTTGATATCCAAAAGAGGGGTTCTATCAACAATGTCTAAATCCTTAATATTGAGTATGTTTTCTTCAATTCTGGCAAGACGCACTATCGTGATGTCGATTGGATTGGGTCTACTTGGGCTTTGTATTGCAAAAATTCCGTGCTCTTCGTTGTCCATATACGGCTTCACTTTTAAGGATACATCCTTGGGTGAATTAATCAGGTGCATGCAACAAGAAAAAGATTTTTTGATCTTTTGGGGCGAGTTCCATGAGGATTTGATAATGCTCTTCAAGTCCTTTTTTTAAGTTTACAAGAGCCTCTTCTTCCGTAAACCCCTGATCCGCAACATTTGTAATCAGGTCAGAGGCTACGAAATATTTTCCTTCCTTGTGGATTTGGATAATAGTTTTCACATGAATTTATCTTTGGACGAGTTTAGATATAAATGTTTACACGAAATTGCATCTTTTTGAGTTGATATTTCACCCCATATAAAAAAGTGCCTTGTTCTGACATGCCCCTACACATTCCATGCACGGCGCATAATCATGCTTACCCGCGCACAGTCTGCCATTTCCACACAGCGAATCGACCATATATCTTATTGATTGTGCAGCACACAAGCGTGATTTTTTTGCCAGATGGGAGGCGAGAGGTCACAGCTAACACAATTTATCCCAAAACCTTAATAATAGTCCAATAATTAACTAGAAATATGCCCTTAACACCATTTCATTTAGGACCTGGATTGCTAATAGGAGAAGTTTTTGAAAAGAGAGTCAATTTGATCCTATGGCGTCATTCTAGCGTCTGGAAATAACATCCATTTTTGCCCTATAATCCCACATCAAATTTCATAAATTCGCCATCTTCTAACTGATTTTCCACCACACGTTTAACCATAAAAATCAAAACCGATAGTTTTATAATG
>JAUVET010000209.1 GCA_030594665.1 Methanosarcinaceae archaeon | reverse complement strand
CCGGAGGAGTATCGAAAAAGGTGGAATATCGAAACTGGCTATCGGGTGAAAAACGTATTCAAGATACGAACTTGTTCAAAATCCCCTGTTGTACGAACGTTGTATTTCGTACTTCAATGCACATTGTATAATGTTTTGAATGTGCTTAAATCGGTTCTTGATATTACTGCATATCAGCTGAAAGCTGTGATGGATTGTGATATAGTCAAGTGTGTTAAATATGGATATGAATCGTTATTTGCAATTCCAGTCAAAACATTCATAATAACGATTAAAGAATATAATAAAAATCGGATTGAGGTGCTTCGCACCCGATTAAAAGAAACTTGACAGATATCGGTTTTTAGCGAAATTGTGATTAAATAGCGGAAGCTGTGTAAAAATGTGTCAGATGAACAATATTGACATCATTTGAACGGGATAATAGAATTAAACTGTTGGTTTTTTCCATTCTTTTGGTCACAAAATTGAGATTTTCGAGTATTTTGCAACTGTGTGAAATTATGCACACTCGGAACTACGTGTAAGCGGAAGTACTGTATACACAGGATGTACTTTATACACAAAGCCCATTGATGGATAACACAATTATACTATCAGTGAGCATGATGTTATTACGTTGACAAAGTCAAAACATCCCGCACGTTTTGTGAGAACAACGATCAGCGGGTTCTATACTAAGGTTCAAAGTAAACTGGCGTAGTTGAAAATGGAATTAGAAGAAATATTACTAAAATTAAAAAGCGGGCAGTTGGATGTTGATTCTGCGACCATGCAGATCAAGTCGATGGGTTTTACGCCCGTTTCTGATATCGCGAAGATCGATACGCACCGAATGCACCGCACCGGTGTTTTGGAAGCGGTGCTTGCCGAAGGCAAGCTCCCTGACGATCTGGTAGATATTACAAAGATGCAGGTGGAACATGCAGGAAGAGCGCTGCTTACGCGCATGTCTGACGAACATATCGAAGCTGTGCGGAATGCGTTCGATCCCGATAACATTGAGTGGAATGACCGCGCCCGTGCGGCTGTTGTTCACAACGGCGCACCGCGTCCAAGTTCAGGCGGCGTGGTTGGCATTTTGACAGCCGGCACAGCTGAGGTTGGTGTTGCCGAGGAAGCGCGAGTGGTTGCGCGCGAGATGGGGTGCGAGGTTGTTGCAATATATGATGTCGGTGTTGCAGGGCTTCACAGGCTGATGCCGCAGATCGTGAAACTCAAAGAGCGCGGCGTTGGTGCTGTTGTGGTTGCGGCAGGGCGCGAGGGCACGCTTCCGACAATTGTTGCCGGACTGATCGATGCGCCTGTTATCGGCGTCCCCGTATCGACAGGATATGGCGCGGGCGGTGGCGGTGAGGCTGCGCTTTTGTCAATGCTGCAATCCTGTTCAGTTATCAGTGTTGTCAATATCGATGCGGGATTCGTTGCCGGGGCGTTTGCGGCGCGGATTGCGAATATGGTGGCTGCGGGTGCAAACAACCTGAGGTACAATGATCATCTAAAAAATTGCGATCACTGAGACTTTTTATTATCTTCTGGAATGGTTCGAAAAACCACCGAGAACACAGAGAAAAAACAACAACTCTCTGCGTCCTCTGCGTCCTCTGCGGTGAATATTTTTGCCATGATTCATTTCATCCAGAATAAATTAAAAAGTCTCCGATCACTTACCCCAAATTTAATATAGACCTTTATAGTTATGCACGACTAATAAACTGACAGGAACCAATAATATGTCCGATCTGCCAGAATACTCAAAAAATACTTTAATGGATTATTTAGATCTAAAGCCGCTTGACATCGAAATATGTGATGTTACATTGCGTGATGGAGAGCAAACGCCGGGTGTTGCATTTACCAGAAAAGAAAAAATTGAGATTGCATGCGAACTTGATTCTATTGGTGTTGAAATAATCGAATCCGGATTTCCTGTGGTCTCGCCTGCAGAAAAGGCTATTGTGAAAGAGATTGCCGGCATGGGACTTGATGCGAAAACATGTTGTCTTGCACGATCGGTCATTGGGGATGTAGATGCTGCAATTGATTGCGGTGTTGATTTTGTAAGCATCTTTATTGCGATGTCGGACCTGCATCTCAAGTACAAGTACCATAAAAGTTGTGAGGAGATGACAGAGTGTGCATTTAGCGCAATTGAGTACGCGAAAGACCATGGTCTTGGTGTACGATTTGCGGCAGAGGATGCTACCCGGACAAGTATCGGTACGCTCAAAAAAGCATTTATCATGGCAGAAGATTATAAAGTGGATTATGTAAGCATTGCAGATACCATTGGCATTCTTAATCCAAGCAGCACATTCTATCTTGTGGGTGAGATCAAAAAAACTGTTCATACTCCGATATGTATACACTGCCATGATGACCTGGGAATGGCAACGGCAAATACCCTTGCTGCTGCCGAGGCAGGCGCAAAACAACTTCATACCACAGTCAATGGCATCGGTGAGAGATCCGGAAACGCTGCATTGGAAGAAGTGCTGATGGCACTACAGATACAGTACGGCATTGAAAGATATGATGTTTCAAAACTCTTGAACCTGTCAAGAATGGTTGAGGATTATTCAAAAGTTCACACTGCTGTCAACAAGGCAGTTGTGGGGAATAATGCTTTCAGGCATGAATCCGGCATACACGTCGCTGCGATACTTGAACAACCCCGAACATACGAACTTTACAGTCCTGAGATGGTTGGAGGTAAGCGAAACCTTGTTGTAGGCAAACACACTGGAACCAAGGCGCTAAAAGGTATCCTCAAGGACATGGGTTACACTCTTGAGAGGAATGAATTGTGCGATCTTATTGACAAGGTTAAAGTTTGCACAGAAGCAAAGCGCGGAATATCAAGAAATCGTCTCGAAGAGATGATCCATGAAGTAAAGATGCATGATATATGATCATGCATGATATTTCTGCGACTGATTTTCTATGCTTGTTTAGATGTTTTTGATGCCGAATCAATCCGCCGCAGGCGGCGCATCTCACTGTGACCGAGAATTTTTTTCCTTACGGTCGGATAAACTTGAAGTACACAATCCTATAGATGACATACTACAAGAATTTTTTTCCGATGACGCTCAGATTAATTTGAAGACTTTATACTCCGTATAAAGAGTCAGATGGATTTGGACTGATATAATTTGTAAAAATATATACCCCTAGTTAATCCGACCGACAGAGTAAATTTTCACGGGTTAGCGTCGAAGGGATGCGCCGCCTACGGCGGTTGCTACATCGGTTTTAGTTTCAGATCGAATCATTATATCTGTGCAACCGGCACATCATATACACAAATACGTTTTTTTCTATACTTCATCCTATAAACTAAAATGAGCATCCTCTCCATAACTGAGGGTAGATTCTTTCCCTTTCATCAGGTCAACACCATCGACTTCCACGGAAACATTCTCAATATCCAGTACCAACTGGTAATAATTGAATTTCATCTTTAGCATATCATATTGGTAAAGATGCCTACCCACTATTTTGGCGGTAAGACTTACCTTTTCGCCTTCATTTCCTTTGCCGGTCACATGTATCGTGTCGGTCGAAGGGGAGAATTTTGTTTTGGTTGACTTGCCATTGGCGGAATAGTTAAAAGTCATTTCATAGAAATGATATCTCTTATTTGTGACAATGTCGTCAAAAATAAATTCAAGCGGTGCGCCATAGTTCAATATTTTTGAGGGGAAATAACGGAACCACATGCGTGACATGTCATTGAAATTCAACAT
>JAUVET010000046.1 GCA_030594665.1 Methanosarcinaceae archaeon | reverse complement strand
GCTTCGGTCATTGGCTCTGTGACTCTTGGAGATTTGCACTCCACTACCACAAGTGGGATCCCATTCACAAAAAGCACGATGTCCGGTATGATATGCTTATGATGACCCGGCACGTTGACCTTGAACTGGCTCACGGCAAGGAAGCGATTATTGCCAGGATCCTCAAAGTCGATATACTTCACAGTAGGGCTTTTCATTCCGGTCTGCCTGTTCTCATCAACAACAGTATTGCTAAGAAGCAGCTCCGTAGCTTCCATATTTGCTTCAAAAAGCGTCGAAGACCGCAAACGTACAAGTTCACTGACCACATCATCGATCTGGTCTTCTTCAATCCACGAATTAATGTCCTTCAAAGCATCCCGAAGCTGTGGTTCAAGCACGACCTCACGAAAACTCGTACGATATGAATCCTCAGGCGCAGAACTGATATCCAGATAGAGAGTGTCCCACCCCAACCTTTCAAGCTGCTCCATGAAAGGTATTTCTACGTATGTTTCTTCGTTGTAGTTTGTCATGCTTTTGTTTCCAAAATGCTTGGATTATAGACAGGATTACAGGATGTACAGGACAAAAATATCATCGCAAATCCTGTCAATCCCGTTCATCCTGTCAAAATATTTTTGCATTCTATGATTATTTTAATCTGCATTAAATATTATCATAAACCATATCTAATTTTCTGATTGTCCCGCCATCTGAAAACTGCCATCTTTCACCCTCACCTTCCCTGTAAGCAAGTCCTGCATAAGCCCCTTTTTGAGTTGCAGAAGTTTATCGCGGTACGCCTCTTCTTTTTCGATACGCTGGTCTGCTGCCGTGAGAATTTCGGCTATGCGGCGTTGTTCTTGGAGAGGAGGGAGAGGGACTTTAAGTTCATAAACATCGTTTCGATTCAAACCTGGAACACCTGTTGAAGAATCTAACCTCTTTAATTTTAATTTCAATAGCAAATAATACGCCCAGATAATGTTCGATTCTTGTTTCAATTTGATATAATAAGTAGTATCAATTGGCCAAAAACTGTTTCTTGTTAATGTAACTGAACCTATTGTTCCTTTTCTTCCAACAACTATGCCGATATCGTTTATCAAACATTCTTTATGATACCCTACTATACCATTTGAACCATATACAGGATAGCCTTCACCACTTCTTTCTCTATCAGGGAGACCTGCGCCATATTCAAGAGAAAATAACTTGTTTGTTTTAACAACTGCCCACTCCTCCGGCACCCCCAACCACCGAGTCCTTGAACCTGTGAGTAACCTCGCTGCGAATCCTGCCCTCCTCATCAATCCCGCGCGTGAGCAGGTCAGACATAAGCCCAGCCTTGATGTTTTTGTATTTCTCGATGAGCGCCTCGGTGTGCTCTACGGTCTCGTCTAGGGTGGAGAGGATAGTGGCGATGTGACGCTGTTCTGGGAGTGAGGGGAGAGGGATTTTGAGATTCGAAAAAGTCGATTTATTTACAATAGGAATCACTTGTAAACTTGCAATCGTTTCCATTTGAGATTTAAAATGAGAGATTGAATAATAAAAATACTCATAATCGAGTATATCATTATTGCAAATAACTGAGTTAATCTGCTGATTTGTCGCCAGTTCTTTCCTAGAGATTCCAACTTTTCCAAGCTCTCCAATGCAAGTAATCATAACAGAATTTTTGGACAATTTTCTTGTCTGTTCAAAGCCTAATGTAGAAATTTTATTGATGCTATCATAAATGTATTTTCTACGACCTAAATCACTAGGAGATACAAACGGAATGTCACCATTATAATATTCTCTTACGGATGTTTTTGGAGTACTACCTGTAACAATAAATCCTAAATTTCCAAGTTTCTCAACCCTCCACTCCTCCGGCAGCGCGCCCAGTTCAGTCATCTTATAGCCCTCTTGCAACTCAGATTCCATATTACTTGACCTCCCAGAAACCGCCTTTATCAGAACCAATTCTTTCCAAAAATCCTTCATCCTTAAGTTTTTTTATATGGTTCTTAACGGCTCTGTCGCTGATTTCAACCTGCTCTGCCAACTCTTTTATCGTAATGTGCGGATTATCCTTGATTAACTCTAATACTTTCTGGGAACTTTTCTGGGAACTTTTCTGGGCAGTTTTTTCACTTTCCTTCACCCTCCAGAAACCACCCTTGTCAGAACCAACTCTTTCCAAAAATCCTTCATCCTTAAACTTTTTTATATGATTTTTAACGGCTCTGTCACTGATTTTTATCTGTTCTGACAATTCATTTATTGTAATATGTGGATTGACTTTTATTAGTTCCAATATTTTCTGGGCAGTTTTCTGGGCAGTTTTCTGGGAACCTTTTGACCACATGTCCACAGGTCTGTCATAGATAATAGTAAACCAGTTATCATTCACATCAAAACGCGGACCTTTCAAGCCATACTCATCCATTGCATTTCTCATTCTCAAAATGCCGGAACCAACCTTCTCTATGAGGTCCATCCTCTGCATCAACCCAAACAGGAGATTGTTCCTTGACAAACTCCTTTTACCCAGATCATCCATAGTCAAACCATTGACCAGACCGCCTGGGTTTGTAATCTCCACCCTGTCGGAAAATATCTCAACAAGGATACTTGCCCCACGGACAAAATAATCCCTGTGCGCGATCGCATTTAGCAGCGCCTCCCTCAAAGCATCCTCAGGCAATTCCAGTTTTTCCTCCCTTGGACCGCCTTTAATAATGAACTCGGTATTCAGCTTCGACTGAACATAATTATTAGCATTGAAAAAATTGGAATACAGATCCTCATCATACTCCTTCCTATCCAGAATCTTGTATTTGGACTTGCCCTGATAAAGAACACACGTAATAGTCGCCTGGGGGATGAACTTCGTCACCTTCCGGCAGAACATCAATACACCCGCATTCTTAAGGTTGCCTCCATCCAAAAGACACAAATTCTCCAGAATATCCTCATTATCAAGAACCCGACTGATCTTAGCTCTCTCCAGAAAATCCCCAAACCTCTCAGCATCAAGGTCTCTCCCTACATCAAAAACCAAATTCGGTTTTTCATCGAACAACAAAAGCCCTTCCTTCTGGAAGAACGTCCTGATCTCATCACTCGTCAACTGCTGGGAATTTGCACCATACCGCATGAAAAACTTCCCGCCTGCTGAATATGGCTTACTGTCCCCCTCCGGGACATCGATAACCACAACATTTCCGGCATCATTGACACCAACAATGATATTCAATGAAGGATCCATATTTCTCGCAAGATCCTGTATACGTGACCTCAGGAAATTTGTATCTCCAATCCCTTTGATCAATCCCTTATCAGTAACACCAAGCAGGATCTTACCGCCATTGGAATTTGTAAAAGCGCATATCTCCTTAGATATGCCGGCGGAAAAAGATTCCTTGAACTCTAAATTGTAGCCCTCTCCCTGACTGATTAAAAAATTCAGATCATCCGAATTCAGTTTCATGCCAACTCTCCTCTCTTTTAGTACACACAGTGAAAAATCAAACGTCTGGTTCATTCCGGATTTTATATCCATGGTGAGCCGCACGAAGGACAGGTTGTAGTCAATAGTATACTGTTAATCATTTCATCATCATACATTCGAATACACTCTTCTTCAGACATATCCGGCAACTCTTCACCACAACGAGGGCAACAGATTTTCTTTCCTTTTTTCAAATTATCGCAAATAACACAATAATTCAGAGTGCAACCCGTTTCCACACATTCCCATCTACCTTCAATTAATTCGAATGTACTTGATTCTTCACAAACCCCATGTTTACAAACTTCATCAATCTCAACATAAGGTGTTTTACCATCAATCCTATCACGCACCCCTTCATCTACAACTACGGGAATAAAACCATCACCACGTATAGAATCCATGATTTCCTGTTTGGTTGCAAAAGTTGATGAGTCGATTTCTCTATCAACATCAGGTTTTATTTCTTGCTGTTGCTTATGTTTGATTTCTTTATCTTTTTTCATGCAACATTTCTTGTACTTCAATCCACTACCACAAGGGCAAGGGTCATTTCTGCAAATTTTATCATTCATTATACGCAACTCCTTCGCACTTATTCAACATATCCCAATTCTCCTAAAAACCCATACAATCTTGCCTTTGCATCCGAGTTTATTTTCATGCCAACTCTTATCTCTTTATCACACACAGTGAAAAATCAAACATGGGATTATTCAGAAATATTGATCCATGGTGCGCCGCACGAAGGACATGTTGTAGGTACTTGTGCACTATAGAACAGATCATTCTCATATATTCGAATACACTCTTCTTCAGATATATCTGGCATTTTTTCACCACAACGAGGGCAACACAAAATTTGACATGTTTTCAAATCTTCGCAAATAGAACAATATCTCATACTGCAAGGAGTTTCAACATATTCCCATTTTCCATCATTTAATTCAAATTTCTGAGATTTCTCAGAAACTCCGTGTTTACAAATTTCATCAATCTCAACATAAGTCGTTTTACCATGAATTCCATCACGTATCCCTTCATTTACAACTACAGGAACAAAACCGTCATCGCGTATTGAATCCATGATTTCCTGTTTAGTTGCAAAAGTTGATGAGTAGATTTTCCTATCAACATCATGTTCAATTTCTTCCCGTAGTTTATGTTCCAATTGCTTATGTTCCCGTTGTTTATGTTCGCTTTCTTTATCATTTTTCATGCAGCATTTTTTGTACTTCAATCCACTACCACAAGAGCAGGGGTCATTTCTGCCAATTTTACTATTCATTGTGTGCAACTCCTTCGCACTTATTCAACATATCCCAACTCCTCTAAAAACCCATCCAACCTAACCTTTGCCCCATCACGCTCATCCTCTATCTCGCGGGCAGTCACACTATACTTATCCCACCAGTTCTCAAAAATAGCAATAACATCCTGTCTTGATTCGGTGAGATACTGCTCAAGCTGTCCTTCAATATCACTCCTGAGCCCATCAAGCATGATTCCATCCGTATCATCACCGGCAATCATCCTCTTTAGAGTATACTGAACATCATTCCACCAGTTAACAAAAATACCTGCAACCTTGAACTCATCCAAAAGACCCACAGGTAACAATGATCCTTTAATGGACAGGATAAACTCCCTGTGCACATTATAGAGGTCTTTTGTATCAGACAGCCCTTCGATTCGAGGCAAATTCTCATCCCACCAGGCAGCAAGACGAGCACGCATCTCATCCTCAACACTCGTAACACTCAAAGCCGTCTCAATAGTCTCTTTGATCTTATCCTTACCATCAATGTCGGATCTAAACGCAAGATACTCCTCACTCATCTTCTCAAGAAGCACACCATCATTCAATCCATACCTATCCAACAATTGACTTTTTGCGTCCAGTTCCTTTTCCGGAATACCACCCATAAGATGGGAATGTACATCATGAGACTCAGGCTCGGGCGAATTATCCACATATCTCCTGATATTGAAATTGAAATCCTGTTCCTCGATCTCCTCAAGTGCAACTATTCCGGAATAACCGTCAATCTCCTGATAATTCCTGTACACATAAGTGATCTTTTCAATATCCTCAGGTCGCAGACGGTTCTGGTTCTTGCCCTCTGCATACTCAGCATCACCATTTATGAACAGGATCTTGGCCTCCATCTCCTCAGGCTTGTCCTTATTGATAACAACAATACAGGCAGGAATGCCTGTCCCATAAAACAACCCGGCAGGCAAGCCAATAATCGCTTCAATGACATTATCCTTAGCCATCCCCTCGCGTATCTTTTTTTCATCCCCACCCCTGAAAAGCACACCATGGGGCATAACAGTCCCCATCTTTCCCTTACTATTCAAACTTGCAACCATGTGCTGCGCAAACATCAGGTCAGCCTTCTTGCCATTCTCGGGCGCAAAACCATAAGCAAACCGTTCCGGAAACTCCATCTTGGCCTTGGAATAATTCTGGGAAAACGGCGGATTGGCAATAACCCGATCAAAGCGCATGATCTCGCCGCCTTCGGTGTGCAGCGGCTTTTCAAGGGTATCATCGTTCTGGATATCTGCTGAAAGTATATCGTGAAGTATCATATTCATTTTGCAGATAGCCCATGTTCCGCCATTGTTATCCTGACCGAAAAGTGATAGATTGCGGCTGTTCTGCCCCTGTTCCTCCACATATTGTTTTGATTGGATCAGCATACCCCCGGAACCACATGTAGGGTCATATATCCTCATACCTTCCTGCGGCTCTATGATCTGCACCATAAGGCGCACGACCTCAGAAGGTGTGTAAAACTCACCTCCCTTCTTTCCGGCAGAATCTGCAAAAAACTTGATCAGGTATTCATACGCAGCACCCAAAAGATCAGGAAACTCGAAATCATCATTTCTCAACCTGTGTTTATTGAAATGAACCAAAAAATCCTGAAGCTTGGAATCCGAAATCCTTGTTTTGCCTTTCTTTGCATTAAAATCAATGTGCTTAAGCACACCATCAAGTTCGGGATTTGAATCCTCAATAGCCGCAAGCGCCTTATTCAATTGATTCCCAATGTCCTTTTTCAGGTCTTTTAGTTCAGACCATCTCGCAGTCTTCGGAACAAAAAAAGTATATTCGGAAGGAGACTCTGCCATTTCCTCAGCTTCGTCTTCACTCAATCCCTCATTTAGCCATTTTTGAATAATTTTCTCCTGCTGCTCTTCAAATTGATCGGAAATCCTGCGTAAAAAAAGCATTCCAAAAATGTATTCCTTAAATTCCGAAGCATCCATTTTGCCACGAAGTATATCTGCTGCCTTAAAAAGATGAGATTCAAGTTGTTGAAGCGTTATTTTTGTCATCATAAGTTAGAAGGTTTTTCATATTATATGTATTCCCATAGTCTTATTTCATTAACGAGATATGAATTTGTTCAATTAGTATGTCGATGTTCCAACCAGATAGAAAAAGATGCATGAATGTGATCTGTCCTTCAAATGTCGATACAACCATCGCACAAAGCGCGCACGTTCCCACAATTCCATGAATGCGAGCCATACCACCATAATGCTCGTTCGTGTGTACAAAGTCTATCGAATACAAAAATAGGCGATTTTGTTAATCAGCTTACGATCAATGGTGAAAGACCACGCTGCCTACAGCGGATTGCCTCACCGCGAGAAAATCCTCGCTATGCTTGGATCAACTCGCATATATATTTGTAAAATATATCCTATCTACTATCAAAAATTGCTAAAAAAGTACAATCTATTTTTGATAATTACGCCAATGGTATTAGAGTGTTTTAGAGAATCACTCCATTTCGAATGGATAGATTCATATTTGTTTTAAGTTTTGTCAGAGTTTTTCAGAAGGATTTTCAGGAGGTAATTGAGTTTCCCCCATGCATTTGCATAACAAAGACATCAGCATATCAATCAATAATCATAAAAAACGACATGGGGCAGTATATTTTATAAGCCATTCAAGTACCAATGCTAATGCTAATGCTAATGCTAAAACCAATACAACCACCGCGCGAAACGCGCACGTTCCCACAACACCATGAATACAAACCATCTCGCCATAATGCCCGCTCATGTGCACTATCGAAAATATAATTATGTGATTTTGTGTATTCACTTTATGGTCAGTGGTGGAGGAACGTGCCGCCTGCGGCGTGTTGTTGCATCGTTTTTTAGTTCGCCAAAACAATCCACTTACACTTACCGACTCAAAGCAAAACAAAGCAAAGCAAAATCACTCAACCACACAAACCACTATCACTCACTCAACCAACTCATACTCCTGACTTCCAGCCCCAACCCTCTCCGCGTACTCAATATGTATCACTGGATCAATATCCCAAACTCCGTGAATGCCATCACATTTTCCATCCTCGTGCATCGTGCGATCTATCAGGTCAATGCTTGCCATATCCAACGCCACAGGGTCACACGAAGCAACAATTCCAACGTTCCGTGAAAATACAGGTGCAGAATAATTAAAACAATCACAACCCGGAGTCAGGTCGAATATCCAGTTGATGTAACCGACCCGGCCGGACAATGCCTTAATCGGTCCCATCGCAGCCTCACCAAGCCGGATCTGCATCTGCTGCGCAACATTTCCAGGCGGGACAATGGCTTCCTGCGGGCAGGATCCGAGGCACGATAACTCACCTCTGCATAGATCGTGGTCAACATACGCCTTATCGCCGTCCATCTTCAGCGCACCCCAGACGCACTGATCGAAACACAACCCGCACCCGATACATTTTACAGTATCGATCGTTGGTCTTCCAACCTCATGGACGCGCGTCTTTCCGTCCCTGTCCAGACACCCCATTCCGAGATTCTTGATCGCACCGCCAAAACCCGAACCCGGATGTCCTTTACAATGGGAGATCATGATCATGCAATCCGCCTTTGCGATAGCAGAAGCCACAGTAATGCTATCAAGCACCTCGCCCTTGATCTCAATTTCAACGCTATCATCCCCGAGCAGCCCATCCGCAACAATAATAGGTGCATTCATACTTGCCTGCGTGAAACCATTCACCTCAGCAGTCCATAGCAGGTCTGCTGCGTTTAATCTCATACCTTTGTACAGGACAGTGGTCTCAGTTACAAACGGAATACCACCGGCTTCCTTGACCAGATCAACAACAGTCCTCACGATCACAGGGCGGATATGAGTAGTATTACCGTATTCACCCGGATGTATTTTTACTGCTACAATGTCGCCTTTCTTTACAGGAGAGATTTTAGGAAAAAGTTCCTTTATCTGATCGATCTGCGTCTGGTCGGGACCTATGTTGTCAACGGATTTGAAAAAAACCTTACTCATGCTCACCAATACCTCTCAGTGTACATTGGTGTTTGGTGATAAAAAGACTGCTGTATGTAAATTCTGAAACAACAA
>JAUVET010000287.1 GCA_030594665.1 Methanosarcinaceae archaeon | reverse complement strand
TTGCCAAAACGTGTTGTAATAGACCAGTTCTTCAATGTGACAGGTATCGGGTGTGTGGTTCTTGGTGTGGTTTCCCAGGGAACGATCAATGCAAAAGACAAGATTAGCATATTCCCGCTAAATAAGAATATTGAGATACGTTCTATACAGTTGCATGATGTAGATGCGAAAAGTGCTCCTACGGGTTCAAGGGTTGGATTGGCGCTTAAAAACATCCAGTCAAAGGAACTTGAAAGAGGGTTTGTGATCTCTGATGCAGAAGAAGTGACGGAAGGACTTACGCTTAAGTGCACGCTTTCACAGTTCTCAAAAGGATTTGCTATAGGTGATATGCTACATATCTTTACAGGGCTTCAATCGACACCAATGCGTGTTGAAAAAATTACGATCGATGGTGCGGATACAGAGACGGCAGCGCCTGCAAGTACGTGTATTGTTTCACTTTCCGGTACAAAAGAAATTGCATACAGCAAAACGGACAGGTTCGTACTTGCCAATCTTGATGAAAAACAAAGATTTGTAGGATACGGTTTTTGTCAGTGATGTTAGAGATGGTCTCGATCGGGGATTGAGAGTAGGCTTTCAATTATCTTCCGGAATGGTTCGGAAAACCACAAAGGGACACAGAGAAAAAACAACGACCCTCTGCGTCCTCTGCGTCCTCTGCGGTGAATATTTTTGCCATGACCCATTTATTGAGAATATATTAAAAAGTCTCATAATATCCATCGATTCATTATTATAAAATGTGTTCAATTGCTAAGTTAACCAAGAGTGATAATAATGATAAATATTGCAATTCCAAAAGGTAGTTTAGAGGAACAGACACTTTTGCTGTTCAAACAGGCAGATCTCGAAATTAAGAAGACTGAACGTGAATATAATCCAAAAGTTAATGATCCGAGGATCAATAAGGTTAAGATCCTGCGACCGCAGGAGATCCCGAAATACATTGAAGAGGGATATTTTGACCTCGGGATATCAGGACGCGATTGGGTGGTTGAATCCAATTCCGATGTGGTTGAGGTTGCTGATATGCCTTACAGCAAACAGGGCGCAGGTATCGTAAAGATCGTGATAGCCGTGCCGCAAGAGAGCGACATGGAATCTGCAGCCGATGTTAAACCGGGTAGCAGGGTCACTACAGAGTATCCGAATCTTACAAAAAAATTCTTTGAAAATCTCGGCATCCCGATCGATATGCATTTTTCCTATGGTGCAACAGAAGCTAAGGTACCGGATCTCATGGATGTTGTGGTAGACCTGACAGAAACAGGTTCAACGCTTCGCAAGAACGGTCTTAAGATCATAGATGTTATGATGGAATCTTCATCAAAACTTATCGCAAATAAAGAAAGCTGGGCTGATCCGGTGAAGCGTCAGGAGATTACGGAGATCAAGACACTGCTGCTCGCAGTTATCGAGGCGCGCGGAAAGGTGCTTATTGATATGAATGTGCCTGCCGATAAACTGGATATCGTAATAGATGCACTACCTTCTATGAAACATCCAACCGTATCCCAGTTATACAAATCGGATTACTACGCGGTTGAGACTGTTGTCAGCAAGAGTGATGTGAATATACTTATTCCAAAACTCAAGGATCTTGGAGCAGAAGATATCATTGAAATGAATATTTCAAAGATTGTACATTAATTGTATCATCATTTTTCCATACATGAATGCCCCATCGAACTACCTGTGCTTTTTTTGGCAGCATCGGTCGCATTAACTCGAACTATGTAGTCCTGGCACAATTCCAAAATCCAGTGATTTAAATAATTATATTAGACGCAGATTAACGCTGATTCACGCAGATGCAACCTTAAATCTGCGTGAATCAGGAGACTTTTTATTATCTTCTGGAATGGTTCGGAAAACCACGGAGAACACAGAGGAACACAGAGAAAAAACAACGACCCTCTGCGCCCTCTGCGCCCTCTGCGGTGAATATTTTTGCCATGATTCATTTAATCCAGAAAATAATAAAAAGTCTCTGAATCAGCGTTAATCTGCGTCTTAAAAATAACTGGAAAATGGAACAGTGCCTGTAGTCCTATAAATTATATACTACAAGTACGAATAAAAATATCTGGTGCAGTGATCCGTACATAACTGATTTAACCAATCATTTCCATGAACCCACATGAACAAAAATACTGATATATCTACTAAAATTCCCGAACTTATAATGGGAGTGAAAAATCCTGCCGCCCTTTCGGTATGCAAGGATACTGCAGATGCGATCTATTTTTCGTTGGACAGGTTCAGCCTGCGGTCAAGGGCGAATGACATCACGCCGGAAAACCTTGATGCATTCGTAGAACAGGTGCATGGTTATGGATTGCGCGCCAATCTTGCAGTGAACAGCGTGATATATCCTGATGATATCCCTGCCGTGAAAGAGGTTGTTGAAGCTGCAGCAAGTGCAGGAGTGGATGCGGTGATCGCATGGGACCCTGCAGTCATTACAAGGCTTGTCGATAGCGGTTTAAGAGTACATATCTCAACCCAGGCAAATGTATCCAATGCCGATACTGTGAATTTCTATCAGTCAATCGGTGCCAGTCGTGTGATACTTTCACGGGAGTTGACTCTTGACCAGATAAAGGATATAAGACAACATACTGACATGGAACTGGAAGTGTTCGTGCACGGTGCAATGTGTCAGGCGATCTCGGGGCGGTGTTATCTTTCTGCATACCTTC
>JAUVET010000138.1 GCA_030594665.1 Methanosarcinaceae archaeon | reverse complement strand
GCTTGTAAATTCATTGGACAACTGTTGGACATCAATACTTGCCATATACTTTGCATTCTCCTGCTCTGTCTAAATAACCTTCTTTTAATCAAGCATGTTTAAATTCATTTACCAAACGCTGCGGTGTATTGCCGTTAAATTGCCGTTAAATTGCCGTTAAATTCAATGATCTTCTGATAATATATATGCACGTGCACGTCGGGATGAATCTGCAACTTTTAGCCACCCATCTTCAACCCATTGTTTTAGCAATACTCTTGCCATTCGCTGAGAAAGTCCCAGAGTACTCGCCACATCAGAAGAAGTTATGCGTTCATTCTGTGTGAAAAGTGCCATCACTGCCCTTATCCTTGGGTCCACATAGCGCAGATCATCCTGATCAACTATGATGCTTGCACTTTGCAATGTTTCCTCTTTAGCAACAGCGAATACACCGGCTAGCAATCCTGTAAAATATTCTATCCACGATGTTAGATCGGCATCGCCTCGTCCTTCGTAATAATTGTGGTGGGGATGAACAACAAGAGCTTGATAATAGGCATCCAGATCACGTGCATGGTGCTCTTCCAAAGAGAAGAAACCATTTAGACCGTAACCTCCCCTGTGTAATATGAACGTAGCCAGCAAGCGTGCCGTCCTGCCATTACCGTCATAATACGGATGAACGGTTACAAATTGATAATGCACCAATGCAGCTATGATCGGAATAGGAATGCCATCCTTTTCAGCCATATTGGCCCATTCTACCATAGCAGCCATAAATGTAGGAACATCTTTGGCTTCAGGTGGCAAATATACAATACCACCAGATACTGAATCCCGTATCACATTCTGACCATCACGATAAGGACTTGGTTTAGCCCTCACACCTTTTTCTACCAGTGCATGCAGGCGTTTGATAATGTCTTCAGTCAGAGGCAGACTTTTTACCGTCCATTCTTCCACACGTAACAAAGCATTCCAATAATTACGAACTTCACCAACATCCCGTTCACGCCCGTGAAACTTAGCAGACTTTTCCACAATAACCTGCTCAGCTTCTTCCAGTGTCAGCCTGTTGCCTTCAATACGAGTCGAATAATGAGTCGAGCGAATACGAGCACGACGGCGCAGCTTTTCCGCAACTGCAAGAGGTAGCGGTGTATGTTCCACTACGGCACGAGCTGCTTCGATCTCCATCAGTGCGTTGGCTATGTTGGAATTTATAGTATATGTGGGGTGCCAGTGTTTCATTATATGATTTCCTTGTTGATCAAATCACTCTATAAATAAACTGTTTATTGGTATATATAGTTGCCATTATAACAATTTATCAAAACACCCCCTCCTGCACTGAATACTAAAATCAATCACAAATCAACACAACAAAGTGAACCCTCTCTCAAAACCAAAAACACAAAAAAAGAAAAGTACGCTGAGGATGAGATTCGAACTCATGGGGCGCGTTAGCACCACTGGTTTTCAAGACCAGCGCCGTAGTCCGCTTGGCTACCTCAGCATGCAGGACGATGCCTAAATAACGTATTGTGGTATAACCTTTTTGCTTAAAAGAGCTGTTGAAACCTATAAAAGATGCGAAGAGAATTACTCTTCGCTTGATTCGGTTTCTTCTGATTCTACGTCTTCAGTTGATTCCTCGATCATCGGAGCTTCCGGATACTTCTCCACATACAAGACTTCTTCAACACCGACATTCTCAATTATCTCAGTTGCAACTCTGCTCTTTGACATCAACCATCTCTGGTTGTATGAAAGCATAGCAGGTGTGATAATTGTCGCTGTGCCGTTGCTGACCTCAACATCCAGATCCTGCAGACCTGTGTAAAGTGAAAAGAGACCCTGTATCTTTTCAACTTCATCGTCAAGCAACTTTTCAATATTATACTCGTATATCACAGTCTTTCCTGCAAGTGGGTGGTTCATGTCAACACGAACTCTGCGCCCGATAACCTTTGTGACAACACCTCTTTGACCATTGACCTCTACTTCAAGACCCTCATATACCTTACGATCCTTGAACTTTGTAATGGAAACTGATTCCACCAACTTAAGGTTGTGCTCTCCAAATCCTTTTTCCGGAGGGATTTCAACCGTCCCGGAATACCCCACATCTTTCCCAACAAAATCCTCATCAAGACCAACAATTGTATGTCCTGCACCAACGATCACGACATCTCCGCCATATATTCCACGGTCAGTGTAAATATCATTAGTTTTTGCAACTTCTTCGTCAGTGGTATCAAATATCTTTTCATCATTAAATTTACCGGTATATGATACTTTAATGAAATCTCCTTTTTCGATTGCCAAATTCATCAACTCTCATTATTATTTTAATTATTAATTGTCACAGTAAAATACATCTCCGCTATACTCCTATGCCCTTAATAACTTTTTGGCATTTCTTGTTGTATCCGGGATGCGATCCATTACAATTGTTTCATTGTTCCATTGTTCCGCATCAGAGGAATCTTGCAGGAAGGATCTGGTTCGCAAGCAAGTCGTCATAAGTCTCGCGCTTTCTGATAACATCCACTTCCCCATCGTTCACAAGCACCTCGGCGCATCGCACCCTGCCATTATATTGGGAACTCATCGAAAATCCATAAGCTCCTGCATCAAGTACCGCTATGATATCACCCTTTTCTATCTCAGGCAATTCGCGGTCATGTGCAAGGATGTCACCGGTCTCACAGATCGGACCTGCAATGCTGTAGATATCCTTTGCAGGCGCATCAGCCTTGTTTGCAACAACAATATGCTGGTATGACTCATACATCGCAGGTCGGATCATCAAATTAAATCCCGCATCCACGCCTACGAATTTCTTTTCCGCTTCCTTCATCGTATTGACTGTCGTAAGAAGCACAGTTGAATCAGCCGCAATATATCGTCCGGGTTCAAGTATAAGCTTAGTGCTGATACCTTCTGCTTTGCAGCGCTTATTGAATATCGGAAGGATAAGGTCAGCAAGGTCCTGCGGGGTCGGCACTTCAATATCCTTCTCATAAGGAATACCAAGTCCTGATCCAACATCCACGAATTCAAGTTCTACACCAAGACGTGAAACTTGCTCAACAAGGTCCATCATCTTTGTCATTGCTTCGGCAAACGGTGTGATATCAAGTATCTGTGAACCGATGTGGCAATGTATACCGACCGGATTTACACCCGGAAGGTCAATTGCTTCCTTATATGCACGAACAACCTCAGCATGTGGCACACCAAACTTGGAAGTCCGAAGACCTGTCGAGATCTTAGGGTGTGTGTCAGGTGATACATCAGGGTTCACCCTGAACGATATGTCAACGACCGCGCCTTCATTCTTTGCGATCGTGGAAAGAGTCTTAAGTTCATCAAGGGAATCGAGGGATACACGAACGCCTGTCTTGACAGCCATCAAAAGTTCGTGATCGGATTTTGAGTTGCCGTTGAAGAGCACTTTCTCTTTTGGAATACCTGCAAGCAATGCCATGTACAGTTCACCATCTGAAAAAACATCTGCTCCTGCACCTTCATCTGCCATTATCTTGAGGATCGTGAAATTTGCGTTTGCCTTTGCCGCATAGTACAGGTCAGCATCAGGAAATGCATCCTTGTAACGCCTGTAATTCGCTCGCAAGCGTTCTTCATTTGTGACATATAATGGTGAGCCGTATTGTTCAATAAGTTTTACCGAATCGACACCGCCAATTGTGAGATGGTTATTCTCAATTTGTAAATGATTTTTGATTGTAAACATAATTATTTACCTCTAAGTATTTATGCTGAAGTTGGTTGAGTTATAAAATGTAACCTGTAAAATGTAAAGTATAACACAGACCTTCATTTTTTGTCTATTAATGTATTGGGGGAATATTAGTTTTACCTATGGAACAGGGGACGTTAATTTAAGAAGTAATCGATAATAATATTCATCTAAATATTCAATAAATATGGGGTTTAAACCACAATTTAAAAGAAATACATCAAAAATATCAACACAAAAATAATCAATAGTGCTCACCCTGAAAAAAATGTTTTTTTTGGGTCATATGTATGGAGTAAGCCAATTAAATATAGTGAGAGTGAAGAAAAAATGGTATATGCTCGAAATTGTGCATGAATGGATCGAGAAAAATCTAGCTATGCTCGGATTGACTCGAACTATATGATTAGTAAAACATATACTATGAAAAAGCGGACAAGAACTTGTTATACGCTAAAATTCTCATTAAAGAAGTGGGCCTAATAATTGAAAGAATTACAGATTTTGCAGTTGAATTTCGCTATCCGGGCTACTGGGTAAACCGAACATAAAGAAAAGATTTATATTCATTATGACTAAATAGCTAATAGTATTGATGATATTAACTCATATACGAAAATAATCTAAATTGAATGAAAGTGATGAAACATGAAAAGGAAATCCATAGTATATTTAATAGTTTTAACATTTATTGCCTCAATTGTACTCTTTAGTGGGTGTGTTGGGGAGAAAACCACAGCTCCCATGGAAACGCCAGCAGCTGATACAACACCGACTTCTACAACAGAGCAAGAAGCAGTGCCAACCTCAAATTCCACACCAGAGCAAAAAACCACATTAGCCACATCAACTCCTGAAGTAACAGTTGAACTACCAACATTGGAGCCCGGGTATGAATGGTATCAGAATGATGAATTTGGATATAAAATTGCTTATCCTGAAGATTGGGGTACATCGCCGAGTGGATCCGTTTTTTCCACATATCCACAAGAATACACATCAATTTATGGTGAAGAAGAACACCTATCCTTTTATGTTGAGATTGATGTGCTGGTTAGTTCAAATCAGACAGAATCCAGATTTTGGGAATATGGATTTTTCATTGGTGAAGAAATTCCAATAGGTCTTGAAGAATTAAAAGAGCAGGGACGTATCATAGAATACAAGGACATCACAGTAAATGGTAAAGATGGAATTGAAGTGGTGTTTGATCCCATTATACTCTGGTTGGACTTGGAAGGACTTGCACCCCCCACGACAGCACGGTATGTTTTATTCGCCAATGATGATTTGGATTATATAGTGAGATTGTCGGAAAAGTCCAACAACTTCTAACAATTTTATAAACAGTCTATTTTTAAATCCCCATTTATCCTGATCTTCAACATTATTGAGCACAACCAAACGCTTGCATTAGCGAATTTTTTTCTTATAAATCGATACAC
>JAUVET010000151.1 GCA_030594665.1 Methanosarcinaceae archaeon | reverse complement strand
GGACACGCTGATCTTGGTGAACATGCATTAGGTATGCTCACGAAATTGACAAAACTTTTAGATAGTCCGGAGGCTCATGCTTCTGTGAAGAGAATACTGGTATTTGATGGCGGAGGCAATGGTGTGAAAACGCTTAGGGCTTTTGACAACAGTGATGAATATTATCTCACCATCCTTGATGACAATCAAATAAAAGAGAGAAAAATCAAGCACATCCGGCCGGAAACCGAATATAAATATGGAACTGCCAGCCTTGTTGACTGTCAAATTGAATTAAAGGATTCATTAGAGAAAGACTACATATATGAATGCCGGGCGGTGATCGTGAAGTGGGATAATGGTAAAAGATCGGTTTTGATCACGGATATTCCTCGTGAATTGCTGGATGCAAGCGAAGTCACAAAGAGATATTTTGACCGCTGGCCACAGCAGGAAAAACAATTCAGGGATGCGAAATCCGGAGTAAATATCCATCGAATTGTAGGTTATGGAAAGAAGATTGAGAAGTATGATCGAATGGATGAAAAACATGGTGAGTTGTGTGAGACAATAACCAACCTGAATTTAAAATTGGAAAAACCATTGATGAAGATTGAAGCGATAGAAGAACAGCTTGCTCCTTTGTATTCGAAAGAGAGAAGACTTCGTGAGAAATCAAAGATTGAAGATGGAATAAGAACTATGGATGAGGTGGAGTCGATTGAATTGCAGGAATGTGTAAAACAAATCAATAAGTATCTTCGTCAACAAAAGGCGATTGAAAAAGAACATAAAAATGATTTCAAGAAATTGAAGATGTGTTTGAAGGAGGAAAGACGGATTCGGGATAAGGATAAAGTGTACAGGATCGATACTGAGCTGGATCAGATAATGACATGTTTCAAGATGTCATTTATCAATCTTTGCAGTCTGTTTTTGACAAAATGTATGGGGCATGAAAAATATGAACTGTTGACATTATTCGAATCGATTTTTCAACTTGAAGGGACAGCTTTTGTTGACAGCGAGAAAAAGGTTATTGAACTGGAGATGAATCCAAAAGAACCGGAGTTGATGAGAAAGCTTAATAACGGTCTTTGTGTATTGAATGAGATGGATGTTCATGATATGGATGGGCGGGCTATGCAATTTAAGGCGTGAATGAACTGAGTGGTAAAATTTAAGTTGGCAGAGATTTTCGAATGCCCGAAAGTCATGTATAAGCTCCTTTGGGTGCATATATATGAGCAATTGAAGGTTATCGAGAAAAACGAATCTAATCGAAAACTCGGTCTCAATATATCAGAAGCAGAATTTCGTACTAAATTCCAAACACTTCGAAAATTAGCACAGGAAGCCAGGGGGATAGAGATAAGCTTAGGCTTTACCAAAAGGAGACTAATTCAGATAAGTTATTTTTTCGGTAAAGCTTAAGTAACACGAACTATATAATTTCACAAATTATGTCCAAAAAAATCCATATTTGCGGTCGGATTAACCCGATTTTATATTTTTTTTACAATAATACCTTAAAGGTGATTACACATGGAAAATTCAAAGTTCAATGATCTAAACATATCAAAGGAAATAAAACTGGCAATCAAGGATATGGGTTTTGAGGAGCCAACTCCTATCCAGGCCCAATCCATCCCGCATATGCTAAATGGGGATGATCTGGTCGGACAGGCACAAACAGGTACCGGGAAGACTGCAGCTTTTGGAATTGCAACATTGGAGCGGGTCGATCCCGAGAACAAGAGATTACAGGCTGTGATCTTGTGTCCCACGCGAGAGCTGGCAATTCAGGTATCCGAAGAACTGAAAAAGCTGTCAAGGTATCAAAAGGCTATCCGGATATTGCCGGTTTACGGTGGACAACCCATAAACCGCCAGATCAAAGCATTGAAAAAAGGTGTACAGATCATAATCGGCACTCCAGGTCGTGTTATGGATCACATGAATCGCCGTACATTGAAAATGGGTAGCGTGAAAATTATTATACTGGATGAGGCAGATGAAATGCTGGACATGGGATTCCGGGATGACATTGAACACATTGTTGAGAATATGCCGGAGGAGAGGCAGACCATTCTCTTCTCCGCAACCATGTCAAAGGCAATTTTACGTATGGCAAAAAAGTATCAGGACAACCCACAAATAGTGAAACTGGTACACAAGAAAATGACCACTCCCGAAGTTAAACAATTTTATTGTGAAGTCAAAAACCATGCAAAACCAGAGGTATTATCCCGTTTGATCGATCTTCATGATTTTAATTTATCTCTCGTGTTCTGCAATACTAAAAAACGTGTGGATGAATTGGTTGAAGACCTCAAGACAAAAGGATATCTGGTTGATGGATTGCATGGGGATATGCAACAGAACCAGAGGGATCGTGTCATGTCGAAATTCAGAAATGGGGAGATTGACATATTGGTTGCCACTGATGTAGCAGCCAGGGGGATCGATGTAGGCGCAACAGATGCTGTGTTCAACTATGACATACCTACGGATGTTGAATATTATGTACACAGGATCGGAAGGACTGCCAGGGCTGGAAAAACGGGACATGCATTCACTTTTGTTTCGGGCAGGGAAGTGCACAGGATCAGGGGGATCCAAAAATTCACAAAGACTCAGATCAAATCCCAAAAGGTTCCTTCTGTCAGTGATGTCAATGAGATCAGGACAAACCTGCTTTTAGAAAAGGTCAAAGGGATCGTAGATGAAGGTCATCTTGGCAAATATGAAAATCTGGTCGAAAAGGTAATTCAGGAAGATTATACTTCTTTTGATGTGGCAGCCGCTTTGTTGAAGATGGTAGCCGAAGGGGGTAGCAAGAAGTGATCAATGTGATCACTTCTGCCCTACATGTCATCCAGATCGAAAACTAAAAATCCTTTCGCGCGCAGGGCATCCTTACCAGTGATATTCTTCGCAATAATGCCAAAAGATTCTCCTCGTTCATCATTGTTCCAACCGACATATTTGGATTTTTCCTGTAGATCATGCAGTATGTTCTTAGCCTGCTTCAAACTCAGGTCTTTCCATTTGCATTCGACAAAAAGTATCTCCTTTGAATCGGAATTCAAGGCGACAATATCGATCTCATAAGTGTTTTGTCCTTTTGGAGCGTCCTTTATCTTGCCCCACTGCCGACCTATCCTGTGATATTCAAAAGATATCTTGTTTTGATCGATCAAAAATTCTCGACAGATCATCTCAAATCGTTTTCCAATATGGTTGTTAATATTTCTTTTCGTATTCTCTACAAACCACGGATTCCGTCTTTTGTAATCTGAAATGTTCTTATAAAAGAAACGGAACCAAAAATCCATGAGGGGATGGTCTATGTACAATAATCTTTTATTGCCTATGACCTGTTCTTCATAGTTTAAGATATTGAAATGATGCACAAGTTCATAGGTCTGGCGTGTAAGGTCAGTCTCCTTTTTTGTCAAAAATGATGCGATCTCACTGATCCGTGTGCATCCGCTGGCAACGGCAGTAAGTATATCATAGTACACACCACTTCTTTTCCCAAACTCCAGAGACAATATTGACATGACTTCATCTTCAAAAATTGCATTTTCCACAAAGAAGAATCGCTCAACAATATTTTCAAAGGATACATTATTTAGGTTTTCATCTTCAATGGCAACGTAATATCTTGGATATCCTCCGGCAACTGCGTATAACTTTATGATCTCTGAAAGTTCTGTAATATCAAGTTCCCCGCACATGTCAATTATGTTTTTAAAAGACATGGGCTTTAAATGCATTTGTCTCTTTATTCTGCCATACAGTGGCTGTTTTGAATCCAAAAATAATTTTTTTATCAGTCCTGTAGTGGAACCTGTAAAAAAGAAAAGTAGACCTTTTTTATCCTCATTCAGATCAATATATTTCTGCAAAGTTCCAAATACCGATCTATCCACTGATAAGAAATTCTGAAACTCATCAAATGCAACAATACCTTCATACCTTTCAAACAGGACGCTAAAAAGGTCATCCCAACTGTTCAATTTCTCAAGTTCATTGATGATCTTTGCATTTCTGAGGTATGTCTCATACTCATTCAATAGACTGATGCTTGTTTTATCCTTATTCACAAAAAAATACATGTCAGTATCTTTCATGAATTCAAGCATCATTCTTGTTTTCCCGACACGCCTTAAGCCCCGGATCGCTACCGAAAACAATTTTCTTTTTGACAATATGCGGGCGTCTTTAAGAATATTGATCTCTTTTTCGCGGTTTATAAATCTCATATATATTCACTTACTGAATTATTCAGTTACTGAATTACTTAAACATTTCGGTACTTCTGTTTAATTCGAGACTTTTTAATTTATTCCGGATGAAATGAATCATGGCAAAAATATTCACCGCAGAGGACGCTGAGTGCGCAGAGTTGTTAATTGGTTTGCAACTCCTCTCTGTACACCTTGCGGGCGTTCATTGTTACGATGCCAGCGAAATGAGAGGGTGGAAATGGGGGTTTGTTTCGTTGTATTATTTTAGCGGGTGCACAGCCAGTGGCACAGGAATGCGCCGCCTACGTTGGTTGCCACATTCGTTTTAGTTCCACTTACAAAAATACTACAAATTAAAGGTAACAACTCACCTTTAAGAAGTTGATGTGTTTTTAGCTTTTCCATTAGGTGACACTTTAAATTTTCAGACACGGATTTACACGGATTTACACAGATTTGCTGTTATACTAAACCGTGACTGGTTTTTGTAACTTTTCGCCACAGAGGAAACAGAGGAAAAGTTGCTACAATCTCTGTGCCCGCTGTGTACTCTGTGGCCGGAATTTTACACGCAAGAGGCCATACTTATTTTTTTGTAATG
>JAUVET010000053.1 GCA_030594665.1 Methanosarcinaceae archaeon | reverse complement strand
CCAAATCTCTTTCAGTACGTACACATAAGTGTCCTTACTGTGGTCTGGAAATGGACAGGGATGTTAATGCTGCAATTAATATCTTAAATCGTAGCACCGTAGGAACTACGGATAGAGCCTGTGGACTCACTAACGTTGGTTGGGGGAATGAAGCAGGAAGCTCCTTCCTCACCGTGTAGCGGTAGGGAGGAGTAGTTCACTGTAAGAGACTGTCGGAAAAGTGATGGAATGTGAACATTTTGGGTAACATTTACGGGTGAAAACGATATGCTGCACTGTGACACGTTTATTTCATAAATTGAAAATACGGGGAAATTATTACAAAATTACAAGCCAATCCTAACGTCATTGGAAAGTCACATGAACTCACACGAAATACTTATTAATGTTTGTTAATGTAACACACATATGATGTTATCAAAAATAATCTCGACAATTGCCATAAGTTCAATGATATTGATACTGTTTATAAACCCCGCAACAGCCTACCAGACAAATGTAAATGTCATTGCCCCTGAAAAAGCGGTTGATGATTTCAGTGTCACAATAGGGATCGAGAATGTCGCCGACCTGAATTCAGGGCAGTTTGATCTCAATTTTGATCCGGCAGTCGTGCGCGTCACAGGCATAAATGATGGGACTATCGCCAAAACAACGATACCGATCGATGACTGGGCCCTTGTTAGAAAAAACACCATCCGTGTGCTTTTCAGTCTTCCTGATGTAGATGGCGTGTCAGGATCCGGAACACTTGCAACGATACACTTTACGACGATAGTTCCCGGCGATTGCGTTATAGATGTATCAGACGGATTGCTTGTCAATACGATGGCACAGGAGATACCTGCAAACTGGAACGGTGTCCTGAGTGCCGCACCCGACACACCGGTATCTACAGGTGAAGACGATCATAAAACACCAGGACCCGGGGCACTGTTCCTGATAAGTGTAATTTCAGCAGCGTTTTTAGTATTCAGAAAAAATGAATAAAGTCAACCCAGTGATCTACATGATAAGAAAAATTCGATTAGGAATATTCATAAGCATACTGCTTCTGGTATTGATACCATCCGTAAGTGCGCATCTCTATGGGGATGCAAATGAAGATACATATATCAATATGCAGGATGTGACCAGGCTCAAGCGAATGGTCCTCGAATATGATCCCACGACCACATCAGCCGATGCAAACCAGGATGATAAAATAAATATGCAGGATGTGACCCTCATTGAGTCGATCATCCTTGAGCAGACCCCATTCCCGGGTGGACACCTGAAGGCAGTGATGATATTCGGACCTAAAAGCACACTTGACCCTGCGAATAAATGGAACGGATGGTATGTGAGGAAGGCCGGCATCTATGAAACGCTGTTCAAATATGACGATAAGATGAAACTTACACCAGAACTTGCCACAGGGTATACACAGGTAAATGATAACGAATGGCTCATCCATCTGCAAGAGGACGTTACCTTCCATGACGGCAGTCCATTTAATGCGGATGCTGTGGTGTATTCCTTTACCCGGGTCATGGATGAATCAAATTCAAGACACAGTGAGTATGATCACATTGCTTCTATTACTGCAGTGGATGAACATACGGTAAGGATCACTACAGCCGAGCCGTATGCGCCAACCATAGCAAGCCTGACAAATCCGCTCGTATCCATAGTGAGTCCTGACGCTGCCGATCTCGACACTCATCCTGTGGGTACAGGTCCTTTCATGTATGATGATTATGAACAGGAAGTAAGTCTTTCTGTTGTCAGGAATGAGAAATATTGGGATGGCAGGGTCAAGCTTGAAGGTGCAACTTTATCCTATATCAGTGTTGGTGAAACCAGGGCATTGACTCTGGAAAGCGGAGATAATGATATGGCGCGGGGTCTGCCATTTCCCCAGGTAAGCACAATAGAGAGCAATCCCGGTTTTAATGTCATGAGTAAAGAAACAATGCGTCTTTACTTTATTTTTGTGAACACCGGAAAAGCACCCCTCGACGACATCAAGGTAAGACAGGCGATCAATTATGCCATTGATCGTGATGTGATCGTTGATGCAGCTTTGGAAGGTGTTGGCGGCGTTCCGGCTGCCGGTGTGTTCCCATCGATATTCCCGTGGACGAACGCTGAACTCACAGGATATCAACATAATAAAGATACGGCACTATCACTGCTGGCAGATGCAGGGATCACCGACATCGATAGTGACGGTATGCTGGAATACAATGGAGAAGATTTCCATCTTACACTGATGACATATACCACACGGGCTGCAATGCAACCCAGTGTAGAAGTGATAGAGACCCAGCTGGAAGATATCGGTATTGATGTGACCGTTGAACTCCTTGGATCATCTGCCATAAAAGAATCGATGACCAATGGAGATTATGACATGGCGTTTTATTCGTATGGTGTGGCGCCAACCGGCGATCCTGACTATTTCCTGACCCATCATTTCGACTCAACAACCGGGTACAAAGAGAATGGATGGATCCGTTATTCCAATCCTGCAATCGATTCGCTGTTAGCAGATTCAAGGACTGCTATGGATCAGGATGCCAGAAAGGAATACTACGACCAGGTACAGGAGATTATTGTGGAAGAATGTCCGGAGATGTTCATTTTCCATGAAAAAGAACTTGTGGGATATAATACCGGAGTGATGAATTATGCAATATATCCAAACGAGATAACCTTCCTCACCAGGGACATGTATATCGGGAGATAATGGTGCTGAATCAGGAAGGAGCCCATCAATGGATGTTAAAAACATTATCAAGTTGTACTGGGACAAAAGAAGCCAGACCTACGGTGAAAATTCATATAGGTCACAGGATAAGGCGCAGCACATCTGGAAAGGCATATTAAAAAATGCGATTCCCACAGATGAACCCCTAAATATCCTGGATATAGGGGTAGGTACCGGTTTTTTAGCTCTGCTATTTTCTGAAATGGGGCACAACGTCACAGGCATTGATATTTCCAAAAGCATGCTGGAAAAGACAAGGTGTAACGCTGGTGAAATGGGATTAATTGTTGATCTGATACATGCTGATGCGGAAAACTTGCCTGTTAAAGATGAATATTTTGACATTGTGATAAACAGGCATCTTCTCTGGACGATACCAAATCCGGAGACTGCTGTCAATGAATGGAGCCGCACTGTAAAGTCAGGGGGTAAGATCATTTTGATCGACGGAAAGTGGCACGATCGTGCAATCGATATGCGTTTACGTAGATTTATTAGCAAGACGATCGTTTTCTTGACTGAAAAACGGGATCCGCGTTTATTCACAAGTCACTACGATAATATAAAAGACCGCTTGCCATTTTTTAACGGAAGTACACCAGACAATGTTATTGATCTATTCAGCGAAGCAGGATTAAAGAATATATCACTGAATCATCTTGAAGAACTTGAAAAATTTGAAATTAAAAACAGATCCCTGGCATATAGGGTTGCAAATAAACCATCACTTTATTTAGCGCTTGGGGAAAAATAACATGAAAATCCAGTGGATCTTCCAGTGGATCTAAACAGCAAATCTAAACATTTCCTGGTGTACAATAACATGCTTGGCTATACATTGAAACGGATATTCCAGTTGATCCCTGCACTGCTATTGGTTTCTGTGGCGAGTTTTTCGATAATCTATTTTGCACCCGGTGATCCTGCAGAAACGTTGCTGACAGGACCTGATGGCGATGTAAACCCAAAATCAGTCGAAGAATTCAGGATCAAAATGGGGCTTGACAAACCGCTGCATATCCAGTATCTCATCTGGTTAAATAATGTTTTACACGGGGATTTCGGGTATTCGTACCGAACCGAAAAACCGGTTTTTGATCATATAATAACATCATTCGGAGCCACATTCAAGCTTGCGGTCGTAAGTCTGGTCATTTCACTGATCATTTCGATTCCACTCGGGATCATCTCTGCGATCAAACATAACTCAGCCCTGGACATATCCTGCATGATTGGTGCATCGCTTGGGGTTTCCATGCCAAATTTCTGGCTGGGATTGTTACTCATGTTGCTTTTTGGGATCTATCTTGACTGGCTTCCTGTTGCAGGTTATGGAACTGGCGGCGATCTTGAACATATCATATTACCAGCCCTGACCCTTGGGACAGGTTCTGCTGCAGTCACTGCAAGATTGATGAGATCAAGTATGCTTGAGGTACTCGGGCAGGACTATATACTGACTGCTCGTGCAAAAGGTGTGCCTGAATGGATGGTCATTGGCAAACATGCACTGAAAAACGCATTGATCCCGTTTGTGACCATGGTCGGCCTGAATTTTGGATATCTGCTAAACGGTTCGGTTGTTGTCGAAACAATCTTTGGCTGGCCAGGCATTGGCAGGTTGATCGTTGATTCGATCAACATGAGGGATTATATGATGGTTCAGGGATGCATGGTATTTGTTGCCCTTCTTTTTGTGACAGTCAACCTGATCGTTGATATCTCATACCGATATCTTGATCCGAGGATCCGCTATGAAACAGCATAACAACCGGTTTATGGATCTTATAAGGCGGCTCAGCGAGAGCAGACCGGCAACTCTTGGCGCTATTGTTATTATACTGCTCTGCTTTATGGCAGTTTTCGCGCCCCAGTTGTCACCAAATAACCCGACTACGGCGTGTTTGGGAGATCGGCTGATATCTCCACTCACAGTACCCGAATATCCGCTTGGAACTGACCATCTGGGGAGATGTATCCTCTCCAGGTTGTTATACGGCGCCCGTATCTCGCTCATGGTAGGGATCACCGTGGTTGGCATATCCGCAGCTATTGGCATCACACTCGGGGTTATTTCAGGATACTATGGCGGGGTAATTGATGCTGTGATCATGCGTTTTGTTGATGCCACCCTGTCATTTCCAAGTATATTCTTAGCTGTGACGATCGCAGGTCTGCTCGGACGAGGGCTTCCCAGTGTTATAATCGCCCTGATAGTAGTAGATTGGACAGCCTATGCCAGAATTGCACGGGGTTCGGTGCTATCATTAAAAGAGAAGGAATTTGTGGAATCAGCAAGATCACTTGGCGCACGAGACTATTTTATCATGACCCGCCACATACTTCCGAATATCATCGGTCCGGTGATCGTGATGGCAACGCTCGGTATGGCTTATGTGATACTTTCGGCGGCAGCCTTAAGCTTTCTTGGTTTTGGACCACAGCCCCCAACACCGGAATGGGGCGCGATGCTTAACGCTGGCCGTGTGTATATGCGGACACAACCGTATCTTACGATCATTCCCGGACTTGCGATAATGATCCTGGTACTGGCTTTCAATCTCCTCGGGGACGGGCTGCGGGATATACTGGATCCGAGAAAGATGGTGATCAAGTGAGCTTACTTGAAATAATCGACCTGAAAACCCACTTCCCCACTCCGGACGGCCTCGTAAAAGCAGTTGACACGATAGATATGGAATTAGCAGAGAATGAGACACTTGGTCTCATCGGTGAAACAGGCTGTGGAAAGACAGTGCTCGGGCTCTCGATCATACGTCTTTTGCAGCCGGATGCAGTGGTGGATGGAAAGATCATCTACAAAGGAAAGAACCTTCTTGAGATCAGCGAGGCAGAGATGAGAACGATCAGGGGGGAAGAGATAGCAATGATCCTCCAGAATCCGACAACGTCTTTGAATCCGGTTTATAAAGTAGGGGAACAGATCGCTGAAGCCATCAGATTGCATCAGGGGCTGGATAAAAAGGACGCGAAACAAAAGGCGGTCGAAATGCTTGATGCGGTCAGGATACCCTCGCCGTCCGGACGGGCAGGTGAATATCCGCATGAGTTCAGCGGGGGAATGAAACAGCGCGTGATGATCGCAATGGGGCTTGCATGTGATCCTGCGCTGATCATTGCAGACGAACCAACAAAGGGACTCGATGTTACGATCAAGATACAGATCGTCGAATTGATGAAGGAGATGACAGCCAAAAAGGCAATGCTTCTCATAACCCATGATCTCGGCGTGGCAGCTGAAATGTGTGACCGTATAGCGCTTATGTATGCAGGTGAACTGGTAGAATATGCATCTCTTAATGAGATATTTGAAAACCCGTTGCATCCGTACACCAGAGGTTTTTTAAACTCACTCCCTGCCAGGGGACTTGTGCCGATACCGGGAATGAGCCCATCCCTGATCGATCTTCCGGATGGTTGCAGGTTTCATCCCAGATGTAGCCATGTAACGGAAATATGCAGACTAAAGCATCCTGAGATGACCGAAGTGAAAGACGGACATTTTGTGAGGTGTTTCCATGCTTGAAGTTGAAGGATTAACAAAGTATTTTTCTTCAGGATTGACCAAAAAACGCTATGTTAAGGCGGTTGATGGTGTTTCATTTAATATCGGCAAGGGTAAGACGCTGGGACTTGTCGGGGAGAGCGGATGCGGAAAAACGACGGTTGGCAGATTGATCATGCGATTGATCGAACCAACAGCCGGAAAGATATTATTTGATGGCATTGACCTTATTGCCTTGAACAGGAAAGAACTTCGCAATATCAGACATAGGATGCAGATGATATTCCAGGATCCTGATTCTTCACTTGACCCGAGGATGAAGATCTCAGCCAGTATCGAAGAAGCTTTGAGATTACATGGTAGATATTCCAGGGACGAAAGAGAGCAGAAGGTTTTGGAATTGATCAAAACCGTGGGACTGGGGGCAGAACATGTCGAACGCTATCCATATCAACTCAGCGGTGGCCAGAACCAGCGTGTGGTGCTCGCACGGATCATGGCAATGAATCCGGATCTTATCATTGCGGATGAGCCTACATCCTCGCTGGATGTATCGGTTCAGGCACAGATACTTAACCTTATGAAAGATTTACAAAAGACGTTTGACCATTCATATCTTTTCATCTCCCATGATCTTGATGTTGTCAGGATCATGGCTGATCATATTGCAGTCATGTATCTCGGACGGCTGGTGGAGATAGGGAAAACAAACGATATTTTTAACAACGCAAAGCACCCGTATACACAGGCTCTGCTGTCTGCTGCAACCAGACTGCAGCCAGGGGTTAGGGCCGGAGCTGGACATTTGAAAGGAATAATTCTTAAAGGAGATACACCGAGTCCGCTAGATATACCAACCGGATGCAGGTTTCATTTGCGGTGTCCAAACCAAAAAGATGTGTGCCTGAGTCAGGAACCGGATTCGATCGAGGTTGAGGCAGGGCATTATGTGGCATGTCATTTTGTTTGATAGCGCAGAAGTATTTTTACCGATTGTAGTTTTGAAACGTAGGGCTTGAGCACGGATATCATTCCTTCACCATACCATTTTCAGACACATTAAACATATATATGTCGTCGTTGTGTGACAACTTCCCTTTGACAAAGAACGTTATTCGCCACTATAAACCACATTTGCAACCTCAGAGAGTTTATCAAACAATGGATGTTCCAATCCATCCTTTCTTATAAATGTAAACTCTGCATCAGGATTAAGTTCTATCAAACGTATAGTGTTTTCAAGTGCACGCCCGAGTGCCTCATGGTCGGGAGTTGCAACAACTTCGGCATTAAAAGGATAAACTTCACCAAGTTCAACAGGGAATGAGCCGAATGGTGGCTTGAATGTTAGCAAATTGTTATATTCACGATCCCTTTTTGTAGTATTTGTGCGAATTATCGCAGTCCCTTTGATAGTGAGTCTTTCCAACCTTTTTGAAAATCGCAGGACTTCGGGACGGTTTGTAGATTCGGGACCACAATAGAAGAATGTTGATTTCGATGCAGGATCACATTGTTCGAGCCAGTCCGAGTATTTATATGCCTGCTTGAGTCCTTCCAATAGACGCGGATGAGCACGGCAGCGCAGTTCAACGAGTTCGAGCAGGTTGCCTTCTTTGATCGATTGTTTTACAAGCCGCATCTCTTCGAATGTGACATAGAGGTTGTGTCGTGCAAGGAGTTCTTCGCTATCTTCTGCGTTTCGGAGTTCATCTGCGGTATGTTTTATACAGACCGGACATGAACATGGCAGGTAGTGCAAGTCCTCAACATGATATGTACCGTGGGATGTCATATATCGCCCGTCTTTTGCATATAATGCATAGGCAGCAGAGTCGAATAGATCACAGCCGAGTGCGACTGCGAGCGCGAACATCATTGGGTGTCCGGCACCGAAAAGGTGTACGGGTGCGGTCGGATCAA
>JAUVET010000132.1 GCA_030594665.1 Methanosarcinaceae archaeon | reverse complement strand
AACAGTAATATTTACATTTCCACTATCATTATACAACTTAAACGACCAAAGTGTCGTATCTGAAACATTTATTGCCTGAACCGTAAACGCATTTGTAGCATTCCCAAGAACACTTTCGTCGATCCCAATCAAAAAGTGATTCGTTGTGTTTACATCTGCCATAACAATCCAGTCGGAGTCACCATCCAAAAGTCCATTCTCTGTGAAATATCCATCATAAAAAGTACTGTTCCGGACATTAAATGATATACCTGAAAGTGCATACACAGATGCAGCCTTTTTGTTATAACTGGACATATACTGGTTGAAAAGTGTTGCATTGAATGGTGTTTGGTTCTTTGTTGCATAACCATATGCACCACTGAATGCATCGGATGACATTTGCCTGACATTTGAAACATGATAACGGTTTGCATCAATACTCGATTCTGATGCCATGTTGCTTGCAAAGATGATATTGTTTAGCATGATAGTTGAAACTACAATAGCAAGTCCTATCGTGAATCCGGCTATTAGGAGCAGTTGTGCAGAGTCATCCATTTTCTTCATTGCCATACATCCTTTGTATCAATATCACATACGCCAAAGTATAAGTTTCACATCAATAATATTGTAAAGATCCGTAGTATCATCTATGTCAATTATGCCCGTATTTGTCTGAAATGTAGAAGTGTTCCCAATATCCGGATTTGATAACAATACTTTTCTTGAAACGATGACTGCGTTGTCAGACGGATCGCCGTCATATATGTAAAATATAGATGAGAATCTTCCAGTATCACTCGTATGAGTGAATTGGACATTATGTGCGATCCCGCGCGGAACTAGAATATATGTGAATATGTCTTCCATGGAACTATTAAGAGAGTTACTTGCGTTTGCTCTTGACTTATAAGAAACACTGTTCCATGCATATTCATCACCATTCCAGTTCAAGATATCTTTTTTCAGGTCAGAATTTTGGTCGTATTGTGAATAGTCAAGTGCGCTTAATATATCCTGTCCGATTGTCTGGAGCTGTGCTTCAATATGGGCATTTGCAGTAGACGATGTGAGCGGAGTAAGTGAAGTTGCCTGAACTGCAAAAACAATAACCATGACCATAATTGTTGCAGCCATGATCGCTTCGAGGGTGTGCATCTGTGCCAACTGGTCATTTCCGGATCCGAATAGCATATTACCACGGATCAAGCTACCACACCCTGATCGATAGGATCCTGTTTTCTGTTACGCCTGTTTCAGCATCCATGAAAAGTACAATCCTCCTTGTCTGCCCGATATTGCCATGTGATGGCAATACTGCGCCAGCCGAGTTTATAATGCCAGCCGATTTGTTTTCAAGGGTGACATTGACATCATATTCAACATATGTGCCATCCAGCCCCAAAATCGAACGTGTGTTCTCATAAGATCCATTCAGTGACGTAAAGAACCCATCAACTTTTGTAGAAACAATAAGGTTCGGTACCGCTACATCTCCTGCGGTCATAATATTCTCAACAACCAGGGTAGACACCCGATCTGCGATCAATGTTATCTCATCCGAATTTGATTCAAATGGGGCAAACAATCCTGAAATGTACTGAAAAACGAAAAAAATTGCAAATAGGAAAATAGTTATGCTGATCAGGTAATCGATCGTCATCTGACCTTTTTCATTTATTTTGTATTTTTTATATTTCAGACCCATAGTCAAACCCTTATGAATGAAGTTCGTAGATCATATGTGAAGCCCTGATGGACAGACTGGCACCTACTTTTTTGAGTCCTTTTTCCACATGATCTGTAACTAATGCAATCTCATCACGAAGAGCTGTATTGTCAGACTGTAATTCATCTTTCAATTATTAATTTCCGGCTGCTCCTGCCCATACACTTCAAAATTGGATGTTTTTTCAGGCAGTTCAATTGGTCTATCGACAGCCACATTTTCATCGCGTGAAAATTTTGGTTCAAATAACGGAGGGTTGCCATCAGGCAACTCTTTATCAGCACCTTTTTTGATCTCACACGGCAAATCACTCATCTGATATCAACTTCATAATTTGAAATATTCATAGATCAAAACTATGATCTACGCATTATTTTATTATATGCTTAATATTTATATAAGGATTGTTCCCTTATATACTGTTTCAGCAGGTCCTTCCATAAAAGCAAAATCATTAGAGATGGAAATATTCAGGTCACCGCCTTTTGTGTGAACCAGTATCTCACCATCCATCCCTTTAAGCATATGTCCAAGGTATGCACTCGCAACCGAACCTGTACCGCAGCTCAAGCTTTCATCCTCGATCCCTCTCTCATAGGTCTTGATGGTAACTTCATTGTCTGACTCGATTTTTACGAAATTCACATTCGTACCATTTGGAAATATTGGGTCAAACCTGATCTTTGGCGCAATTTCCAGAATATTAAGATCAAGGTCGTCAACAAAGATTATGGCATGTGGAACACCCGTATTTATCACAGAAACATTATACCCATGCATATCCACACCAATAAATTCATCATCTGCATCACCTTTTGCAGGAATTTGTGCACGGGTCTTAAGAACCTGCCCCATATTGACCTTTACCCAAAATCCCGTATCATCCGTTCGCGTATCAGCATGAAGAACACCTGCAAGAGTTTCGACCGTCGCAGTTCCTACATCGATGTGACCACTATCAAAAGCATACTTAACAAGACAGCGAATCCCGTTCCCGCACATCTCGGCTTCTGATGCATCCGGTTGGAACAGCCTCATTTTCATATCAGCCTTGTCTGATCTTGATATAAAAAGAACACCATCAGCGCCAATGCCAAATCGACGGTCACAGTATTTGACTGCAAAATCAGCCTTATTGCTATCAGGGATCATTTGTTTTTTGAACTCATCGATCACGATAAAATCGTTGCCATTACCATGGAGTTTTGCAAAATCGATCATATGAACATGTATTGTTCATATTTATATAAGTAGTTCGCGCACCCGAGTTGCACCTCGGGAGGACGCATCGAAGTATCTCCGCTGCGCTTCGATACTTCCATTAGGTGGACTTTCGCAATTACACATTTGGTAAGATACACTCACCAATCTGCACCGCTGTACCAGTAAAGTGAATCACACCCGTGACTTTTTAATATATTCTGAATAAATGGATCGTGGCAAAATTAATTCACCGCAGAGGACGCAGAGGACGCAGAGAGTCCTTATTTTTCTCTGCGTGCCTCTGCGGTTTTCCGAACCATTCCAGAAGATAATAAAAAGTCTCTCACACCCGCGTGCTGTATATCGTGGTGTCTGGCTGGGGCGCGCTGCTTCCCGATCACAGATATACCTTCACTCCGTCCGCCGAAATTGCAGAATCTCCTCACCAGGCATCATACTGCTACTACCGTCAAAAGTTGCGGCGGCACACCCAGCCGCAGCAGATATGCGGGTATAGTGATTAAAATTAAAAGTCTCAATATTTTACAACATTTGCCTTGAACTTAAACTTAGCTTAAACTTGAACTTAACCTCAACCTTATCTTACAATAACAACAACCGTATCTCCAACCTCTAAAACATCAACTGCGCGCCCGGCTGAAACCACTTCTTTTTCGATCTTGACAGCTTTAGGATCAAGCGTAATATCCTCCCCATCGACTGTAATAACAATTCGGCCGCTTGCAGCCTGCCCGGCGATCTTTTGTGGATCCTCCCCGGTCAATATCTTGATTATCGCGCCTGCCTGTTTCCTGAACTTCGGACCTATGATGCCCATATTTGGTTTAACACCAACAGGCACATGCTCAAAATCAGGCTCTCCTGCGATGACCTTAACAGGTGAATTCGTTGCGCCCTTAATGTCGGTCACATCGCCAAGCTCACCATATATCTCGATCTCATTTAGCGGAGCATTCAATGCCACCCCATTTTCAGATTTATACCTGCGAACACTGGCTACGATATCCTTGATCAACTCACCTTCACGTTCAGCATTTTCATCAATTATTGATCCATTGGCATCCGGCCATGATTGTACATGGACACTTCCGGAGCCAATACGTGAATACATCTCTTCTGCAAGGAAAGGTGTGAATGGTGCAAGAACCCGCGTAATCGTATCAATTACTATGTGAAGCGTATACTGTGCCGCCCTGCGAGCATCGGCATCATCACCATACAATCTTGATTTTACAAGCTCAAGATAATTATCAGCAACCGTTTCCCATGTAAAACCACGAATTGTTTTGAACGATTCGTCAAACTGGTATTCATCCATGCCGGACGTTACAGACTTTACAAGCTTTGTCAACTTACTGAGAAGCCATCTGTCAATGACCGGCAGGTCTTTGACTGATACTTCTGCCATGTCATCTGGGTTATAATCCTCAAGATGTGACATCGAGAACCTGTAAATACTCCATATCTTCTGGATGAAACGTGATGCTGAAACCACATCTTTCCATCTGAACATGATGTCAGAACCTGTAGAGCCGCCAACAGCAGCCCATTGCCTGAACGCATCTGCACTATACTCCTTAATAGCCTCTTCAGGTGAGATAATGTTTCCAAGTGACTTACTCATCTTGTGACCATCTTCACCAAGAACCATACCATTGATAAGTATGGAATCCCACGGTCGTTTACCTGTGAGTGCCATTGAACGAAGTATCGTATAGAATGCCCATGTGCGTATAATATCGTGTCCCTGCGGGCGAAGTTGAGCAGGAAGCCGTAATTCATGGTCTGTCAACCAACCCGAAACGTGCAACGCCGTAATTGATGAATCCATCCATGTGTCCAGCACATCCTCTTCCGGCTTAAATTCAGTAGAGCCGCATTCACATGCTTCCTCCGGACTATCCTGCGTCGGGTCAAGCGGAAGCCATTCCTCTTTTGCAACCGTGACCTTACCGCAATCCTTGCAGTACCAGACAGGAATCGGAGTCGCAAATAACCTCTGGCGTGAGATACACCAATCCCACTCCATTGTGTTAGTCCAGTTCCGGAGCCTGATCTTCATATACTCAGGAAGCCATTCGATCTCATCAGCTGCATTTAGTATCTCATCGTGATCGATCTTTGCAAACCACTGGCGCTCGGATAAGATCTCAATAGCGGTCTTACATCTCCAGCACATGCCCACATTCTGTTCAAGTGGTTTTTGGTCGTAGAGATATCCTTCACTCTTAAGGTCTTCAGTTATTGCTTTTTTGCACTCCTCAATTGTCATGCCCTCATACTTTCCGGCAATTGAGGTCATATTACCGGTCTTATCGATCGCTTTCCTGAGCGGAAGGTTATGCTCGATCCACCAGCGCACATCCTGTTTGTCACCAAACGTACAGATCATAACAACTCCGGTACCAAATGACGGATCAACCTC
>JAUVET010000212.1 GCA_030594665.1 Methanosarcinaceae archaeon | reverse complement strand
CAACAATACCACTGATATTGGATTGGATATAGGGCAATTGTTTAATCCATGCGATGCAATCTATTGGGTATGAAGTTCAAAGCCATTGTTCTGGATATTGACGGTACGATCACACACAAGGACCGACGTTTGAATCTTCGGGCAGCAGAGACGCTTCGTACCCTTAATATCCCCGTTGTGCTTGCAACAGGCAACATATCCTGTTATGCAATGGCTGCTGCAAAGTTGATAGGTCTTAATAGTTATGTTATCGCTGAAAATGGTGGATTGGTTTTTACCGGATACGATAAACCACCCACTGTTTCTAGTAATATTGAGGAATGTGAAAAAGCATTTACGTTCCTGTCACAGCACTATAAATTGACAAAGCTGGATCCTGAATATCGCAAAACTGAGATCGCTCTTAGCAGGGATTTTGATATGGAAGAAGCCAAGAGTTTGCTCAAGTCTCAGGATTTTGAGGTTGAGATTATCGATACCAAGTATGCGATCCATATCAAGAGCAATAAGATTAACAAGGGTACAGGCTTAAGAAATATAGCAAAAATCATGGGTTTGACCCCAGCTGATTTTGTTGCGATCGGAGATTCTGTAAATGACGCTGAAATGATCCAATTTGCAGGTTTTGGAATCGCTGTTGCAAATGGGGATGCTGAAGCTAAAAAGGCTGCAGATCACGTAACAAAAGCATCCTTTGGTGATGGTGCGGTTGAGGCTATTGAATATTTGAAGTCAAAGGGCTATATATAGATACATCCCAAATCATCTTCAATTCAATTGCCAAATCCGAATTCAATTTAACTCAACTTAACCAAAATTGTCTTTATGCAATCGCTTCTATAACTTCCGCAGGCAGTCCTTTTGCAAGCGTTTTGTCTACAACGATATAATCTTTTATCGCACGCACGGCTTCAAATGGCACGATTATGTATTGATCATCTGTATGATATTTTGATGTATCGAGTGCCAGATCAGGTTTTACAAGTAAGTCCACCAGATTACCGGTCTTTACATCCATCACCATATTGAACAATACACCCAGCTCGGTCCCATCCGTAGCCATAACCTGCTTGCTTGATAGGTTTTTTGCAAACACTTTTGACATATTCATCACTCCATAAATTATAGTTATTAATCGTATCTTTACCTATATCCTATATAAGAACTTGGTTCTGCGCTCTGTATGCCGCCTTTGAACAGGTCTTGCATCTTCTCGTAATACTCAACCATGTTCTCAGATATTGTTGGTCTCACTTTTTTGAGCGCTTCCTCGAAATATGCCATTGTTACGATATTAGTCTCAAAGTCACTTCGAAGTGCAAGCATAACTGCTTCCCTGCACACGGATTCAACATCAGCGCCAACATACCCTTCAGTCATGTCTGCAAGCGTTTCAATATTGACATCGTCTGCAAGCGGAATACCTTTTGTATGTATCTTGAATATCTTGATCCTTCCCTGACGGACAGGCGGACCTACCAGAACCAGTCGATCAAAACGTCCTGAACGCAAAAGTGCAGGGTCGATAATGTCGGGTCGGTTGGTTGCAGCGATAACAACGATCTCTTTTAATGGCTCAAGTCCGTCAAGTTCGGTCAGGAGTTGGTTCACAACTCGCTCTGACACCTTTCCGTCCTCTGACGTTGCGCTGCGCATCGGTGCAATTGAATCGATCTCATCAAAGAATATGATACATGGAGACACCTGTCTGGCTTTCTTAAATGTTTCACGGATCGCTTTTTCCGATTCCCCAACCCACTTTGAAAGCATTTGTGGTCCTTTGATACTAATGAAATTCGCATTCGATTCGTTTGCAACAGCCTGGGCTACCAGTGTTTTTCCGGTACCCGGAGGGCCGAATAACAAAATGCCTTTTGGAGGTTTTATTCCCATTTCGACAAACTTTTCAGGTCTTTTTATAGGCCATTCAACAGCCTCGACAATCTCCTGTTTGACATTCTCAAGCCCGCCCACATCGGTCCAATCGACAGACGGGATCTCGACTAACACTTCCCGCATAGCAGATGGATCAATCTCCCGCAGCGCACTTTCGAAATCTACCGCGGATACGATGATTTCTTCCAGTTTTTCCTGTGGGATATCTTCATCAAGATCGAAATCCGGTAAAAATCTTCGGAGGGAACGCATTGCTGCTTCCTGTACCAATGACAAAAGATCGGCACCCACAAAACCCTGTGTATGATTTGAAAGGTATTCAAGATCGACTTCTTCCCCAAGAGGCATTCCTCTGGTGTGAATCTGCAATATTTCAAGCCGATCTGTATTGTCCGGAACCCCGATCTCGATCTCACGATCAAACCTGCCCGGTCTTCGGAGTGCAGGATCTATCGCATCAATGCGGTTAGTTGCGCCGATCACAACAACTTGCCCGCGCTCGACCAATCCATCAAGCATTGTCAGAAGTTGGGCAACTACCCTGCGTTCCACTTCACCTGTGACATTTTCACGTTTTGGTGCTATCGAGTCGATCTCATCAATGAAAATAATGGAAGGTGCATCCTCTGCAGCTTCTTCGAACAATTTACGTATACGTTCTTCGCTCTCACCGTAATATTTCCCCATGATCTCGGGTCCCGCGATGTAGAGGAAATTCGCACCCGATTCATTTGCAACAGCTTTTGCGATCAGGGTTTTCCCGGTACCTGGCGGACCATACAGGATAATTCCTTTCGGTGGCTCGATGTTAAGTCGCTGGAATATTTCGGGATGCTTGAGCGGCAGTTCGATCATCTCGCGCACGCGCTGAATCTCATCTCCGAGTCCGCCGATATCCTCATAAGTGATTCCCCTTGCTGCGCTTTCGTATCCCCTGACAGGCTTTTGGCGCAGTTCGATCTCTGTCATCTCATTTATGATCAGGATACCTTCTTCGGGATCGGTCTCGATAGCGATCAATGGAATTGCCTGTCCGCTTGCCATTGGACCAGCCATTGGCTGGGTCATTGAACTGACTATCGGTATCACATCACCATTGATAACAGGACGCTTGAGGATGTTGTGTTTGATTATGTCGCCTGTGTTCTCCCCAAATTCCACGTCCACGCCTTCAGGTGGAGCCAACAGCACACGCTCTGCAGGGATAACCTCGGTTTTTCTGATGGTTACACGCTCACCGATACCGACTCCGGCATTCTGCCTGATAAAACCGTCAATTCGAATGATGCCCTGTCCCCAGTCCTGACGGTCTGCTCTCCAGACCTTTGCAGCCGTTCTTTTCTTACCCGTGATCTCTACAATATCGCCAGGGGACAGTTGCAGACTTAGAAGAGTGCTTGGGTCAAGGCGAATGATGCCACGTCCGAAGTCGCTCGGATGTGCTTTTTCAACTTTTATTTGTATTTCATCCATTGTTTCATCCCGAAAAACAACTATGTTGGTGATTTTGCAGTATAATATGGTATATAATCAGTATATGATTTGTAAAATTATGTTATCTGATGCTTATATTCCATCCAATACATAAAAACTATATGGTTTCAAATTTATTGGTTGATAGTGATTTTTGATGCAGGCATTGATATTTGACCCTTTTTCGGGCGCTTCGGGAGATATGATAATTGCAAGTCTGGTCGACCTTGGGGCAGATGCATCCGATGTGCGTGAGGCAATGGAATCGGCTGCTGATGTCTCGGTTTCCGTTGGTCGTGTAATAAAACGCGGTATTGGTGCTGTTAATGTGAAAGTTAAGGTTACTACTGAGAATGAACATTCCCG
>JAUVET010000075.1 GCA_030594665.1 Methanosarcinaceae archaeon | reverse complement strand
AGAATATCCGAAACATCCTTTGCAGCATCTCCTTCCCCGATCACAGTAACAATATCATCGAATTCCAAAACCAGATCTCCGTGTGCGATAATTGATTTATCGCCTCTCCTGACCATCATCAACAGGCTCTTTTTAGGAAATTTAAGATCCTTTATGGCTTTTCCGGCAACCTTTGGATTTGTAACTTTTACCTCCAATATCTCGCCTTCATTTCCGACTTCACACATCGAGAACATATTGGGTCTGCCCACCATATTGTCAAGAACCAATGCAGTGGTCATTGCAGGACTCATTGAACGTATCCCAAGATCCCAAAATGCATGCATATTGTCAATACTGTTCACCCTTGCAACCAGTTGTTCTTCCTTAAACCCGAATTTACTCTTTGCGATCTGGCACACGAGAAGATTTGTATTGTCCTGGTCCGTAGTGGTAACAATATACTTCGCATTTACAATCCCTGCCTTTTTCAAGACATTAATATCACCGGCATCACCGTGTACAGCTCGAATTCCCAGTTTCATCAACTTTTGACAGTTTTCCTCGGAGGTATCAATAGCCACAACATTCTCGCCGCGCTTTTCAAAACGCTCTGCCAATGTACGACCAACCTTGCCGCCTCCGACTATAATAATTTCCATAGGTATCACTCCTAATAAATTTGCAACATATTTTGACAAAGTACCTGTCATAACCACCGTAATAATCACCGTAAGGAACACAAGACCAACAAGTGTCTGCCCACCGTCAATTCCCAGTTGATCAAGTTTGAGCGCAAAATACGTTGCGATCGACGCAGGAACCACGCCCCTCGGACCAATAAATGAAATGAACAGTTTTTCATCCGTACTTATTTTTGCACCATGTGTAGATACAAACACTGCGATCGGTCGAACCAAAACTACAAGCAAAAGTACAACAGCAATCCCGCCTGCGCCGATCTGTGCTATATCATCAAAATTCAACATCGCTGCAAGAAGGACAAAGATCAAAGACAGCATAATAAACACAAGGTCTGACTTGAACTCCTTTATTGTTTGCTTGTACGGTGTCATGGACGTCCCCATAATAATACCAAATACCGCAACCGCCAATATTCCGGATTCGCTTCCAAACGACTCCGCAACAACATAGGTCGCAAGAACCAATGCCATCGTGACCATTCGAGCTGTTTGATCGTTCATCACAGGACCTTTTGTCAAAAATCGATCCAATGCCAAACCACTTATAACACCCATCAATGTCCCGATCATTAACCTGGACAAAATAAATCCAATAGCTTCCATGCCGGATAATTGGGATACTATCCACTCAAACGCCATTGCCGCCAATATCACACTTGCCGCATCATTTAACACGCCTTCAAGTTCCAACACCTTGCTAACTTTATGGTTGACATGCAGACTTCTTACAATTGGCGTTATCACAGTTGGACCGGTTGCCGTCACCAATGCCCCGAATAGGGCAGATAGTTCAAGATCAACTCCAAGTAAAAAGTGAGTTATAAGCGTAGCACCCAAAAAAGTGATCAAAACACCGAACGTCGTGAGTTTTAAGATACTTTTTTGAATGGACCTGATGTACCTCAGATCAATATGCAGTCCGCCATCAAAAACGATGATTGCGACAGAAAATGAAACTATCGCTGTCAAACCATCCCCGAACACTGATGGATCAAGAAGGTTGAGCACCTCCGGTCCTATGAGCACGCCTTCAACTAACAAAAACACAATAACAGGAATCTTAAAATAATAACTGAGAGACCGCGCCAAAAGCCCCATTATCAGGACAGATACGACCATTTGTAACAGATATATAGAATCCACGGATCAATCCCCGTTTTATGTGTGATACAAAATCTTACACTGCATTGGAACTTATAATTCTATAGTATCTAAATATTGGTTTAAGTATAAAATCATATTTACCTTAATTTTAAGTATTTAGTGAATTATTGCCAACAAAATACACCGATTGCGATCAACAAATCTTAAAAAAGATTTTTAGAAATAACCGATAACTAAATGTTGGATCACCCTTGATCTTGAAACACGTTGCACCAATTAGCCAAAACACCATACTAATAAATATTATCAAACCCATGATGAAATCCTGAAATGACAACAAGAGGACCATCTATAATGAAGATCATAGCTTTTGTAGGAATGCCGGCATCCGGAAAATCCGAGGCTGCCAGGGTTGTAGTAGATCAGGGTATCTACGTCATCAACATGGGCGACGTTATTCGCGAAGAAGTGGTGCGAAGAGGACTTGAACCCACAGACGCAAGCACCGGCGGTGTTGGAACTGACCTTAGGGAAAATGAAGGCATGGACGCTGTCGCAAAGCGCTGTGTCCCGAAAATAAACAACTCCGGCACAGATATGGTAGTCATTGACGGCGTGCGCGGGATCGCAGAAGTCGAATTCTTTATGCAGGAATTCGGGGACGATTTCACGCTTGTCAACATTGAATCGTCTACCCGGATGCGTCTTGAGCGTGTAAAAGCACGCGGGCGAAGTGATGATATGACAGGTATGGACGCTTTGCGACGCAGGGATGAGCGTGAACTCAGATGGGGCATGGGTGAGGCAATAGAAGCTTCTGACATCACAATTTCCAATACAACAGGACTCGAAGAATTCAAAAAAGAGATCATGGGGCTTCTGGAGCAGTTACATGATAGAAGTTGAAGTATCAGCTATTATCAATCCCACAGAGGATACAGAGCGTGTAGCTCTCGCCATTTCAAACATGTTCAATGGACTTGAGACCGATCTGGACGAATCCATGACAAAACCACGTGTCTTCGGGCACGGAGATCTCGAATCACTTTTTACAATGCACGGATTGCTAAGGCAAGAGCGACTGCTGGACACTGCCCGCACGCAATTGAACAAAGGTCACTCAATAGACGGTCTTTCCACGAATTTCATGCTAAACAAACAGGTGGCTACAGTGAACCGGTTAAACTTTCCTGCAATAGAAGAGCCGCTTGGTTCTATCTATGTGACGATAAATGCAAGTTCAGGGGAAGAACTTGACAGGGTCATCGACTGGCTCGCTCCGCAGACGGAAAATGGCGAGCCTCTGATCGAGCTGGATGTAAAGGATATATGATAGAAAATTTCGATAAATAAGAGACTTTTTAATATATTCTGGATAAATGAATCGTGGTGAAAAAGATTCACCGCAAAGAGCGCAAAGGGTCCTTAATTTTCTCTGCGTGCTTTGCGCTCTTTGCGGTTTTCCGAACCATTCCGGAAGATAATAAAAAGTCTCATAAATAATAAACACAGGTTACGAGAGTAGAATTATATGAATCTAAAAAGGATAAGTTTCTCATCACGTGCAGTTGTCGAAGATCCGTTCAGCTGGGCGTATGAACTCGAAGACCACGGTTATACCGGCTGGGAAATAGTACAGGAAGGCACACAGTGCCTGACAAGCGAGACGATCACCCAGGTTAAGGAAATCCACGACACCACAGATCTGGAACTGACTCTCCACCTCCCTTTCTCAGACATGAACCTTGCGGGCCTGAACACAGGAATACGCAACGAAGTACTGCATCAGATGAAAGATTACCTGAAGATTGCTTCCGATTTTGTGGAACTTGCAGTCGTCCATCCCGGTTACCTCTCCCCCCATGGCGCACAGTTGCCGGATCTTGCATGGCAAACCAATATCGAATCCCTGCAATCCATCTGTGATTTTGCCGCAGACTGCGGCATCATGATCGCAGTCGAGAACATGCCCGAAGTTCCAAAGATATTCGGGAAATATCCGCAGGAGATGCTTCAAATAATCGAAGAGGTCAACCGTGATAATGTCGGACTGACCCTTGATATAGGTCATGCTAACACTATAGGAACAGGAACAGAAATCATGAATGATTTCCTGAATATGTACAAAGGCAGGATATCGCATGTCCATTTGCATGATAACATGGGAAAAAGTGACGAGCACCTGCCGATCGGCAAAGGAAATATTGATTGGGTATATGTAATGGACAGTTTATCAAATTACAGGGGCAGGTTTGTGACAGAGGTTAATTGCGTGGACGAAGGTGTAGAGAGTCTTGTGTTTTTGAAGGGTTTGTGATGTTGGTGGGCTGTGTCGCCTACTACGGATTATTTTATAGTATTTGTATAGCTGTGTAAATGAGTTCGTTCTATTTGCAACTAAGACCGATACGACCGCCGCAGGCGGCATGTTCCAATACCGCTAACCACCTGCATTCGCAAAATACGCAGTTTATACCATTGGTCATCGGTTAAGGAGTTTGATAAAGTCGGTATGTATTGTTTTCCAAAAGACCAATGATTTCATACGATTCTCCAATTTAATTTAAATCGAATACGGATGACATGGATTTATTTATTATCCGTGTCATCCGTGCAATCCGTGTTCCATCACAATATGACTCTTAACCGATGACACATGCAGTTTATACATAGGGCAATCCGTACAAACACATATGCGTTAAGGGCGAACGAAACTTTTAGGTGCGCAGGGCAGTGTTTGTGCAGAACAATGGTGGTGGTCAGTGGTGGAGGAACGTGCCGCGCTACGCGCGGGTGGTAGCACCGTTTTAGTTTCAGATACAAAAATCCCATTTACACAGCTATCTTACCAAAGCTATACAAATACGTTTTGTCTATATTGGGACAGTTTCAATCATCTATCCTGCCGTGCCGCCTGTCGATATCATCCATCATGTCCAGCATCTTGCGTATGGCTGTCCGTATGGCATCAGATTTGTTGACGAACTTCTTGTCGTCCCCTACATGACTGTTCAGGTCATCCAGAAGTTCCTGGGGGATTTCAACGCTTACTTTTGGCATTCATCTCACCGGTTTTTGAAAAACACACGCTGGTTTTTAAGTGAATTTACATGGACTTCATGGGATTTATTTGTTTGGTGGAGCGCACTGTTTAAGTAGTTGAAAGATAATAATATTATCATGTTTCAACTAAATAAGTTCATCAACAGGAATGAGGAATTGGCAATCCTTGAAAAGCGTTTTGAGAGCGATAATCCTGAGTTTGTCATAATGTATGGGCGCCGGAGGGTGGGGAAAACAGAACTTGCAGTCCATTTTCTTGAAAACAAACAGGGAATATATTTTCTATCAGAAGAGAAACGATACATGGACAACCTTAGTGCCATGAAAGAAATAATGGCTGACCATCTCAAAGATGAGGAATTCAATATGATGGCTTTTGAGAACTGGGTCAGGATGTTCAAAAGTTTCTGCGACCGTTTGAAGGAGCGTACTGTTGTAATTATAGATGAATTTCCATATCTTGTCAATGAGAATAAAGGCATACCTTCTGAATTTCAGAAAATATGGGATATGTATCTCCAAAAATCCGATAAAATAATGCTGGTTATCGTGGGGTCTTCTGTTGGCATGATGGAAAAATTGCTTGGCAGGAAATCCCCATTATTTGGCAGAAGGACAGCACAGATGGAAATAAAACCTGTTGATGTTTTCCAGGCAGGGGAGTTTTTACCAAACTATGGCACAATCGACTGCATAAAAGCATACGGTTGCCTTGACGGCATACCACTTTACTTAAAACAGTTTGATCCCGGGCAAAATGTCTTTGACAACATGAAAAATACATTCTTTGAGAGGGATGCTCTGCTCTATGGCGAAGCAGAGATTCTTCTTAAGCAGGAATTCAGGGAGCCTGCGAACTATTTTGCAATTTTAAAGGCGATATCATTCGGGAAAACAAGACAGGTTGATATTGTACATTACACAAACATCGATAAAAGCATAATCTCAAAGTATATACAAAACCTTGAGGAAATAAGGGTAATAAAAAAAGAATACCCTGTAGATGATAGAAAGGAAAATAGGAGAAACGCAAGGTACGTTTTTTCAGACAACTATTTCCGTTTCTGGTTTAGGTTTGTCTATCCAAACAGGACACTTATAGAACGCGGTTCCATTAACGCTTTCAAAAGCGTGGACCGAGAGTACAACCAATATATGGGACATATTTTTGAGCAGGTAGCCGCGGAATTTATCTGGAAGAGCGGGCAATTTGAGTTTATGCGTCTTGGCAGATGGTGGCATAAGGAGATGGAAATAGACATTGTTGCCTTGAATGACGATCTAAAAGAAATATTCTTTTTTGAATGTAAATGGATGGATCTAAAAGAAGGAAATGCAAGAAAGATACTTTCAGAACTTGATGAAAAATCAGGATTCGTTAAATGGTATAAGAATGACAGGAAAGAATATTTTGGCTTGATCGCAAAACACATTGAAAACAAAGATATCCTGAAAAAAGAAGGGTTCTTGGTTTTTGATCTGGACGATTTTGAAAAAGTGGTTGTGTAACTTAGACAGCCCATATCCACCCTGCCGGAATCAGCAACGCCATAAAACCGATTATTGGTATTTGTAGAGTTTCGTAAATTAGATTGTTCTATTCGATACTAAAAAACAATACAACCGCTGCAGACGGTGCGTTCCACGGCTGCCAATCCACTAGTGTCTCGACAATTTAATTATAGAACATAGTACTTGGACAATTTCTCGTCAGCATTCTCACTCGTAAACTTCCAGTTGATCTTCTTCTCATCGCCATTCCGTCTCTTGGTCCATGCTGCCACTTCATATGCCAATTTTTCCCTATTTCCGATCCGCCTGTCGGTGCACTCGATGTCCATCACATTGATTTCAATTTC
>JAUVET010000021.1 GCA_030594665.1 Methanosarcinaceae archaeon | reverse complement strand
TGTCCACGGAAATGAGACATACGAGCAGGCATGTTACAATTGTCACAGACCTGGAGAAGGTGATGTTTCTGCATCCCAGGTACCGCACAACATCCACATTCCGGATGTAACATGTGTGGCATGTCACATGGATAATGAGATAATCATTGTTCCGGCGTGTGCAAGATGTCATCAGGTTGATGATCTTCACTCATATGGAATTGTTGGTGTGAAGTCAAAAGATCAGATGAAATGTAGTGCATGTCACCCGAATTCATACTTCGCCGGTTCAAAACCTGCTGATGTGCCTGCGACTACAGAACCAGAACCAACAACAACAGAACCGGAAGTCCCGGACGAGCCAGCACCGGTTGAACCGGAAGAGGACGAACCATCTACGCCCGGATTTGGAATGGTTTCTGCAATCGGAGCAATTGCAGCTCTTTATATTGTAAGTAGAAGAAAGTAAGTTTTACTTTCTTTTATTTTCTATTTTTAAATATTCAACACAGTTTTTAGAACTATTCTAAACACTGTTCAATTTTTATTTTTTCAATTTGTAACAAATCATAGATAGATGACTTCGAGAGAAATCAACGATAGATGACTTCGAGAAAAATCAACGATAATGTTCAGATTGATTGTGTGTGCATATTTTCACAAATTGGATTTGCCGCGAAAACGTTTCTACTGGTCGCATCAGTGGAATACGCTGCCTGCAACGGTTGTATTATTTTTTAGTATTAGATAGAACAAACTCATTTACGCAGCTATACAAATATGAAATTTATTCCATATTTTATGAATGTGGATAAAATATATATTCTATCACAAACAATTGATATTTCAATAGTGTAATAATTATAACTTGAAGTATGGACCATTTACAAAATATCTTCTATCAAATAATGTCTATCAATTGATATATCTTTACTTTTATTTGTATGATCAATATGTCATTTGAACTAAAAGGGCAGTGAGTTTATGGGGACGACTACTACTGGAATAACCGGACTTGATGAAATGGTACTCAGCGAGATACCAGAGGGTTCGATCATATCTGTAATTGGTCCGGCTGGTAGTGGAAAAACTATTATGTCGCTTCAGTTCTTATATGCCAACTTATTGCAGGGGAAAAAATGTCTATATATTAGTATAGCACATAATCTGGAAGAATTGGTTACCAATTCATTGAAGTTTGGTTGGGATCTTTCTCCGTATATAGAGAATCAGACACTGATAATAAAAACATTTGAATTAACGTCTATGGTGTATTCAGGTTCGGGTGTTTCACCCACATCCAGATATCTGGATGAACTGCCTGGATTCATATATTCACAAACAGCTGATGTGGTAATACTTGACTCAATAACTGAGTTTCTCATGCTTCACCATAGTGACGTTGAACACAGAAGCAAGGTGCTGAATTTGTTCCAAATAATCAAATCAAAAAAAGCGAGTGCATTAATAACAGCCGAATTAGATGTAAATTCAGACAATAGCACATTTGGGATCGTCGAATTTGTTGCTGATGGTGTTATTTCCCTGCGAAGAGTCCAATCAAACAATCTATCAGAATTGATCCATATTATACAGATTGTCAAAATGAGATGGACAAAACATTCCAGGGAAATAAGACAATACGATATCACTGATGCCGGGATCGAAGTATATAGTAAGTATCACGTTATGTTATAGGGGTAATATGTTGAATGATATTCCTGATTTTGAAAATTATCTTGTTCAAGGTAGTACATTTGTAGTTACTGCACCCGTTACCAATACTGATGATGAACTCTACAATGTTGCAGTCAAAGCAATATCGAATTCTAAAATTGATCGTGTCATCTGGATCTGCTACAATAAAGTACCAAAAGATATTATACCACATCTTTTAGATTGCGGTGCGTCGGCTGAAACTGTCAGTAAAATACATTACATCGATATTCTGAGCAATATGTTCGGGCTTGAACAAAAACATGAGAACACTTTGTATTGTTCGTCCCCAACAGAGTATAATTGCCTTTTACGTTCCATAGATCAACTAAAGGAAAAAGAGGGAAATAATCTAGTTATTTTTGATAATCTGAATGCTTTGCAGTCTTATGATATGATAGAACGGATTTTACGTTTCATCAGGAACCTTAATAATCTGGTCTTAAACGATAAGGATTTCATACTGTATCTTGGTATTTCAGGGGGTTGTAGTCATGAAGTAGAAGTTTCAATACATACTACAATGGACTATGTCTACTACTTACAGGAAAGTGCTCAAATAACACAGCCTCCAAATTCATGGGATGAATTTAAAAACACATCATGGAATGATGTCATTACTCTTAATGCACCAATCCTGTTCATATTGCTTATCATTACAATGACGATGTGTATTTCCATGATGGGAATATTAATATTCTTACTTATATGATCGGGGCATACGATGGAAACTGAAATTTGTCAACTGGAAGGTTTATCGCCTGATGATCGACGCAAATTGCTTGCAGAAACAGATGCAAAATATAAGTTAGTGGTCAAGGAACTGCAAAAAATTACTCAAACCATTGACGATTATGCTGCTATGCTGCTTAATACTAAATATGGTGTTACAAATTCTACGGTCAAGCCTTTGATATCAATCATAAATTTGCAATCCAAACTTTTGGCTGATATTCAATATCTTCTTGGTAAAATGTACACTGAACACAGTGTTGAACTACATTACCTGAACTTAAATCTTGAGATAATGAATAAAAATCTCATCGTCATAAACGATTCGATCTTAAACATGGACATAAATAATCATGCAGAAAGCGAAAGCGAGAATATGGATGTGTAAAGCTCATCTGTAATTGGAATTATACACAAGGGTTCTCGATATATGCACCATAATTTGTATTTGGGGTGGCAGTAAAACAAGCCTGCCATCCACTGGTGTATGTTTAATTGTGTTTTGTGACATGCGGATGAGTTTATTTCCCAACGTTTGAATTTCAAATTTTATACAAATACAGTTAAAGGATTGTGTATTTGTTTGCTTTTACTTTAATGCTCAGATTATGGCTATAAAGATCAACAAATGCATACAATTTTAATAGATATACGCCTGATGTATTTGCACGAGGAAATAAAATGGCACTTGACGATATATCATTACAGAGATTCGGATACATTGAACGTAGAACCTTGAATGCTATTAATATTGACCCGCTCCAGAGGGGAGGTATTCTTACGGATGAAGCACGACGTGCACTGATCCAGTGGGGCGATGGGTATTCGATCTGCGATTTTTGTCCGGGTGTGCTTGATCAGATCAAGACGCCACCGATCTTTGATTTTATTCATGAGGCTTTGCCTGAGTTTTTGGGTATTGATGAGGTGCGTGTGACCAATGGTGCACGTGAATCAAAGTTTGCGATAATTCATGCAATGGCTGATGAAGGCGATTGGATCGTGCTTGATCAGGTGGCACATTATACATCATACGTTGCGGCGCAGCGTGCACATTTGAATATCAAGACCGTTCCAAATTCGGGAAATCCCGATTACAAGACAGAGCCTGAAGGGTATGCTACTGCGATCGAAGAGGTTATCAAGGAGAGCGGAAAGCCACCTGTACTTGCTCTTTTGACATATCCAGACGGTAATTACGGCAATCTTGTGGATGCGAAGAAGGTTGCATCTATCTGCCATCAATATGATGTTCCCCTGCTGCTCAATGGTGCTTATTCGGTCGGAAGGATGCCGGTCAATGCAAAAGAACTTGGCGCGGATTTCATTGTCGGAAGCGGACACAAGTCTATGGCGTCATCGGGTCCGATCGGTGTTTTAGGCGCGGTGGAAGAATATGCCGATATCGTGTTTAAGAAGTCGCCAACCCATAAGATCAAGGAAATTGAACTTTTGGGGTGTACGGCACGCGGTGCTACGATCATGACTATGATAGCATCGTTCCCGACAGTTGTCAAACGAACACACAACTGGGACAATGAGGTTGCAGATGCGCGCTGGTTCTCTGAAAAACTGGAGGGGCTGGGACTCATCCAGATCGGCGACAGGCCCCACAACCATGACCTGATGTTCTTCGAGGCACCGATCTTTTATGAGATATCCAAAAAAGCGAAGAAGGGTGGCTATTTCTTGTACAAGGAATTGAAAGCCCGCAACATCCACGGCATCAAGGCAGGTCTTACCAAGTTCTTCAAGTTGAGCACTTATGGTGTTGGACGTGATGACCTTTCGGTTGTGGTTGATGCGTTTGATGAGATCATTAAGAAGTATGAGTGAGTTTTGGTCCGATTCAAAAAAATCATTGATTTACAAAATGTAACCTGATTCGATCTGAATCATGGTTGCTTTTTTTGTTTTTGTGATATATTTCCAGATAAACGATCTTGTTCTCGTTTTGTAAATATGCATAAATTATACGAATCCCACTTTTTACTCCGCAACCTTTTAAGTCCCTGCACCTGAACTTTTTAACTTTGTATATTGGAACTGACACACTATTACCAAGATTTGATATTCGTTCAGTTCCCGGCAAATGTTCCGGCAATTTTGAAAACAATGCTTTTTCAAATATATCAAAATCGAGTAATATATTTCTATATTTTTTACCAAGTTTTTTCAAATCTTTTGCAAATTCAGGCAAAGATTCGGTTTTAGTCTTCATCGTATTCCCTTACTGAAAAGAGAGGATCCCTATAAAACACAAGCTCATAATCTATTATTTGTGAATCCTCGCTCGCAGCGTAGGGAATATCTTGATGCGAATGCTCACTTATTTGTGTAGCATTGTAATTTGCGTAAATTGACAAATATTTATTTATAAAATCCAGTTCACTTCCGGATATCAATGATATATCTGGTTCGATAAGTGAAATATACTTTTTTTGATTATAGCCTCTGTATGGCTTATTCATTTCACTTATTGATTTTGCGTCCTTTAATTTTTTTATTGTTGAATCAAAATGTATCGGTGCAGGACCATGTGCAATTTTTCGATATGACTCCCCTGTCAATTTTTGTTCAAAAATCTCGTAAAAATTAAAATCTGTGAAATATAATATCTTGAACAATACAGTTTTTCCAACATTTTCAAACGACCCGGTTCTATGGATAATGTAGTGGACAATTTGCTTGAATTTTTCTTCATTGAATGAGTTATTTTCTTCATTTACATCCGACTTATCATCAACCATTGTATTTATCTCCTTAACATCTATTGTATTAAAGTTACATTATAAACCTTTATGCACAAATCTCCTTATATATGATTGGTCCAGATTTATTTTTCTCTGTGTACCTCTGTGTCCTCCGTGATTTTCCAAACCTGCCAAATGGTAAAAACTCTCCAGCAGAACCATCAAATGATTTGCCCCAAAACCACAAAAGATATAATCTTAAGATTCCATCAATTCATACATGCTATGTGCGGCTGTGGTTTAGTGGTATGACATTGGCTTCCCAAGCCAATTACTCGGGTTCGAATCCCGGCAGCCGCATTCCAATATTACCAAATCCAAAACCCCAACCCCAAACATGCAATTCTCAGATATGCAAATACAATACTACTTAAAAACCGTTTTGTATTTCAGATCCATGGGGTCGGAACGTGCCGCGCTGCGCGCGTGTGGTCGCCCGTTTTTTGCATCTGTCTAAATCCTTTCCATTGAGCGACATTATATGGTTGACTCGACACCAGATCGTATAATACCCATCATTCCTATAATATATACCAATCGGCATCATTGACTGTCGCTTCATCATCCATACTAACATCATGTATTGGATTTCCTGCCACTGTATTGATAGCATCTGCAAGATCCTGCAAATAATTCTTCTGATTCAAACTGCCATAGATGAACTTTTTGTCCATCGTTATATTTTCAGATATTGATTCTTTCTTTGGTACAATATCGACATGGATATCTACTTTTTCAACCGCATTTTCCATGGCAGTCCTGAAATCTCCAATGCAGTATGCGATCCTGTGTTTGTAGTTGTTGCGTGTTTTTTCCAGATAGCGCACCAACCGCCCGGTTTCCATCTTTATGAAATCCCTTTTTATTTTAGGAACATCGCACCTGCCAAGCATGAATTTGTAGTCCATGAAAGGATATTCGGTATCAAGTTCCCTTGGCGTTACGCCGCATGTACCAAAAACGACAACATGGACATCTTCAGGTTTCAGGGCACCGAAAATAACACGGTCAAAAATACGATGAGATGGACTTTCATGGTACGGTTTTTTCCTCGAACACGGGACAAAGATACAAACATCCCGCACAGGTGCCTGGTATTCGGTGAGTATCCACTCATTTGCGCGTTTCATATCCGGATGATATATCAACTGTTCAGTGTCAAGAGGTTTATCCGAACGTTCGTTTTCTGGAATGATCAATGCCACGGAATGAGAAACCTAACAAACTATATATATAGCTAGCGACATGAATATTATGGTTTTGCATAAACTATACAATACACATTACACAATACATAACTGATTACAATTTAAGCATTTAAATTCATACCAAAACGAGTGATCTAAAATGGCAAGTTCGATTCCTGAAATGCTAAGACCGAATGTCAAATGTGACGATGTTGCAAAATGCATACTTGGACTTAAGGCACTGGATATGGACTCATATAAATCATTACTTACACATGGTTCAATGACCGCTGAAGATCTTGGCGAAATATTGAACCGGGAACGAAGTACGGCATATCGTTCACTTCAAAATCTCATTTCGTGCGGTCTTGTGTACCGGGAAACAAAAACCATAGATGCAGGGGGATATTACTACGAGTATGTGGCTATCGACCCTTGCGAAATGAAAGAAATGATCCAGAAAAATATCGATGAATGGCATGAGAAAATGACCAAAATCGTTGAGAACATCGATGCGGATATCGTGACGGATTAATTGGCATAATATTGTTCTTTTTTTGGACTGACTCCATATTGAGTGAGTTATGTCTACAAACATTGAAAATTCATATACAGTGGCCTGCAAGCACGAATTTACAACATATGGATTTAACAGGGTTTTGTGATCGGTCTTGTATGTTTTGCGCACATACGCGCAAGTATTATATATCTAATCAAATATATACGCTAAATGTAAACTTCATATTATGGGGTCAACCATGAACAATATGTTTAAAACAACCATTCTGTTAGCATCTCTTACCGGATTGTTAGTTATTGTCGGACGTCTAGTTGGCGGTCCAAGCGGCATGATAATTGCATTTATGTTTGCAGTTGTCATGAACTTTGGAAGCTACTGGTACAGCGACAAGATCGTTCTTAAGATGTATAAAGCAAAGGAAGTGACTGAGCATGAACAACCCCAGTTATACAGGGTCGTTCACAATCTCGCAACGCGTGCACACCTTCCTATGCCGAAAGTGTACATCGTAGAAACATCGATGCCAAATGCTTTCGCAACAGGCCGCGACCCAAAGCATGCGGCTGTTGCCGCTACAACAGGCATTCTCGACCTATTAACACAAGAGGAACTTGAAGGTGTTCTTGCACACGAACTTGCACATGTTAAGAATCGCGACACACTGATAAGCGCTGTTGCAGCAACAATCGCAGGTGTTATTACTATGGTCGCAATGATGGCGCGCTGGGCTGCAATTTTCGGCGGGATCGGCGGTCGTGACAATGAAGGCGGTTCAAATATTATAGGATTTATTGTACTCGCGATATTGGCTCCAATTGCAGCGACCATTATCCAGCTTGCGATTTCGCGATCACGCGAGTATGCAGCAGACGCGGAAGGCGCGCGAATATCACAAAAACCATGGGCGCTTGCGAACGCTCTTGGAAAACTTGAATCCGGTGCACAACATTACCGTCCTAGAAGGGGCGAAGTGAAAGCATCTGAAAACACGGCGCACATGTTTATTGTAAATCCGCTTCGTAGCAGCAAACTGATGTCACTCTTTAGGACCCATCCATTAACAGAAGATAGAATACGCCGCCTTAATGCGATGTGAAATTTGATTTCAAGTTGATTTTAGACGGGATTAACAGGATGGACTGGATTTGAACTGCGGTCTTTGATCATATCCTGTAAATCCAGTCAATCCTGTCCAAATGCTTTTTTTGATTGTTTTTGATGCCGAGTTACAACACGCCGCAGGCGGCACAGTCCACCATTACCAACGAATTGTAGGCTAATATATGACGAATGTATGGCGAATTGACCAACAAGTCAACTGTTTTTTCGGTCATTTAATTACAGTTATGAAATTGCAAATCATTCATTCATTGTGGGTTAGTGTTTATGGAACGTGCCGCCTGACGGCGGTCGCTACGTTGGTTTTATTTTCAAAAACAAAAACCGATATTTTGCCTTCGTCACCAACACGAAAGACTGGTCTGCCCGCTCTCGGTCAGGTGAATTACCTCAACTCCTTCGTTCTCAAGTTCCATTGAAAGATAATGCCGATGGCAGTCCTTCGGGCTTTTTTCCGCACACATAAGCACGATCTCACCATCGTTTTCGGACACATTGTTTATCTTATTCAGCAGTCGTGAAAAACTCTCTTTGAACGCACCGGTCTGCATGTATTCGGGATACGTAGATTCCCTAAATCCCCCGACACCCGGGCAGTGGTAATATACGATCTCATACATCGGAAGCGCACTCTCCAGCGCGTCCCTGTTAAACTCCTCGCGCCGTGATTGCGGAAACCTGCGGATGTCCACGAGATATTTGATATTGCTCTTTTGCAACATGCCTGTAAACTCATCCATTGGCCTGTTGCTGTATCCGATGGTGTAACATTTGGGGTTTTGTTTCATAAGTGTTAATGGGTGTTGTATTTCAGTTGATTTACCATAAGTTCTTTTTTCTTGCAGGCGTGTTATGAACTCCTTGTCATAGTTTTCATATCTTCTGCTTGTAAAGTATACATCATTATGCTTTAAATGATGATGCAGCCCCTATTACCAAAGCAATAAAACCAAAAAAGTAGGTCACACTATCGTTAATTTTTATAAATTCTAATATAAGTGCTAGGGACAATAAATTCAAATAAAACAATATTGGTATTGCAAAAGCAAAAATTTTATTCATTCTGGGTGCGCCTTGTAATCTTGTCCATTCTTTAAATGTTGCGCAATTTTTAAATTCATTTGGATTTTTACAGAAATCAGTTAAACATTCATCATCGGGACGGAATTTCCCTCCAGTAACACATGAATATGAGTGTGGTGTATTTGTTAAATATGGACAAGCCATTTGTGCAACCTCCTAATATTTCCAAGCAACTATGCAAAATTTACTTATTTTCCTTGTGCAGTTCTTGTATATATCTGCATGCAAAATATTTAAAAGTTTACTCTATCATATTTCATGCACATTTAAATAATGTTGTTGTAACTTAAATATAGAAGACAGATTTATTTCTAGGAAAATGTAATATTTAACCTGCTATACAATCCAGCAATGCCTGCACTCAAACGACACCTATTTTATATCATAAAATGCATTCAAAAGTAGTGCAAAAATCGCACTACACCTACAATAAATACTCAATTTACCAATAACAATTAACCAACCAAGAGAGGTTTTTCATGACAGAAGATGCAGTAATTGGAAGGATAATAAAAGCCAGCACCATAAGTGATGCGTGGTATCGCGGGCTTAACACGATCTGGAACCATGGCAGCGTAATAACTGATGAGAGGGGGAGCCGGATACGTGAATTCCTGAACTTGATGATCGTTATCGAAGACCCGTACTCCGACAATATTCCAAAAGACATCTCATGGAATGAAGAGCGTCTGGAAGAATATGCCAAACAGTTGGTAACAGGGGAAAACGTGCAGGATTTCGAGTACACATACGGACAGCGTCTTCGCAACTGGGATGACAAGGTAGACCAGATCGCATTTGTCATCGAAAAACTGAAAGACAGTAAAACAACGCGCCGCGCGACTGCTGTTACATGGGTTCCTACAACCGACACTGTTGTTGATGAAGTCCCGTGCATGATAATCGATGACTTCAAGATTCGTGAGGGGAAGGTACACTTGACCACACTATTCAGGAGCCACGATTTCGCGGGAGCTTATCCTGCAAACCTTTACGGATTATCAAAATTGCTCGAATATGTCGCGGAAAAAGTCGGTGTGCCAGCCGGAAAGATTACAACCGTCAGTGTTTCGGCACACATATATAACCACGACTGGGACAAGATCGAGGAGATCATAAAAGGGGTTCAATAAAAGATGAAAGTTGCAGTCAACAGGTCTAAAATATTCGGTGAAGTGTCCGTACCATCATCGAAAAGTTACACACACAGGGCAATAACAATAGCAGCCCTCTCACATAGATCAGTGATTCATAAACCACTGCTCTCAGCTGACACAATAGCAACCATTCATGCATGTGAAATGTTTGGTGCAGACATCGAAAAACATGACGACAAACTGATCATACACGGTGTAGATGGAAAACCCGGTGTTCCTGATGACGTGATAGACGTTGCAAATTCAGGAACGACCCTGCGCTTCATGACAGCAGTTTCCGCACTTGCCGATGGAATAACCGTCCTCACGGGCGACAGTTCCATAAGATCAAGACCAAACGGACCATTGCTTGATGTACTGAACGATCTTGGTGTTCATGCGTATTCAACACGCAACAATGCTTGCGCACCTCTTGTTGTGCGTGGCGGTCTTAAGGGTGCGATCGTAAAGATCGACGGGTCGATAAGTTCACAGTTCATATCCGCACTATTGATCGCCTGTCCTCTCACAAATAACAGTACCACACTCTCCATAAAGGGAGAACTCAAATCAAAACCCTATATCGATGTCACACTCGATATAATCGAAAAGGCCGGCGGGGAAATTCATGTTGAGAACACGAACAGCACCAAATTCATAATTCCGGCAAACCAGAAATATGACCTTAAGGAGTACACCGTGCCGGGTGATTTCTCATCCGCATCATACCTGCTTGCTGCTGCCGTAATGATCGGCTCGGATGTCATTGTCAAGAACCTGTTCAGATCGGAACAGGGAGATATTGCAATAATAGACATACTCAAGCGCATGGGCGCGAACATTGAATGGGATGCCGAAAAAGGCATCGTCAAAGTAAAAGGCGGCGAACTTCACGGAACAACAGTTGACGCAGGCGCAACACCTGATCTTGTCCCGACAGTCGCAGTCCTTGCAGCAGTGGCAGACGGCGTGACCGTGATCGAGAACGCAGAACATGTCCGGTACAAAGAAACCGATCGACTGCGCGCGATGGCAATTGAACTGACAAAAATGGGAATCAAAGTCAAAGAAGAAACTGACAAATTGA